>DRLG01000303.1 GCA_011053135.1 Chromatiales bacterium | reverse complement strand
CACCGTCGCCTTCGGTGTACTGACCACGCCGGCTATCGCCATTGGTGGCAAACTGCTCTTTACCACCTTGCCATCAGCGTCACAACTTCGCAGCGCGATAAAAAATTGCCTTGCAGGGAGATGCAGCGATGAACGATAGCACCATTGGTGAAGTGGCCCGCCAGTTGGCGGTGAGTGTTGATACGTTGCGTTATTACGAAAAGATCGGCCTGTTACCAAAAGTGAGTCGAAGCGACTCGGGTATGCGGCGCTATCAAGAGAAAGACATCTCGCGGCTAAAATTCATCAAACGTGCCCAACAGATGAACTTCACCCTGACCGAGATTGGTGATCTGCTAAAAATGCGTGAAGCCCCGCAACGCGCCCGCCGCGAGATACGCCAGTTGACGGCGAATAAATTAGAGGAGGTGGAACAGCGCTTAACAGAGCTGGATACTTTACGTCGAGAACTGACTTTGCTGGTTAATCTCTGCACGGCTAGTGAAGAGGGTTGTCCTATTATCGATAGGATCGAAGATGAGGGGTAAATACCGGGAATGAATTCGATTGAAATCACCCCGATCAGGCGTTGTTTGAGCGACTTGCGCGGGTTAGCATAGAGCCATGATAAGAGACCGGTCCATTCGCCAACTCATTGTCGCCTTGCTTCTGCTGATGGGGCCACTGACACAGTTCCAGACACTGTATGCCTGCGAATTGATGGCGTATGACTATGAGCGCCCCAGTATGGTCTGTTGCTGCGATGAGCTGGGCGACATGGGCATGATGGGTTGTGAGATGGATGGCGCGTGTCAGGATCAGTCTGCCATGGTGGGTGGTGGATGTTGTGATGTCACCTACGAACAGTCCCAGGTAACTCAGGCATCAGGTGCCAGCGCTCAATCTCAACAGGTTTTAATGCTCGATGCGGCACAACCGCCGCCCCTGCTGGTTTCATATGATTTCTCTGAAATTATTCCAGCAAATCATGTTGTTTATTTTGTTCCTGATTCTTCTATTCGACTCCTCGATCAGCCGGTTTATCTGCTGACCCGCCGCTTCCGTATTTGATCACACCTTCGTTTGTACTCCGCGCTTGAAGAAAGGCGCAGAGCGCTGATTCACGTCTGGGTTTATCCTCGCGACGCTGTTGCGCGCGCTGAAAACCCAGTTTGTAAAGAATTTATAACGAAGGTGTTTATATGCAGAACAAATTTTATTTTCCAGGCTGGCGTTTACTTTGTTTCTTGTGCATTACCATCAGTGGCACCGCTGTCGCTGAAATGAGCCCTGCTGGCTTTCATGAGGCAGGCCTCTTCAAGGTACGAGCAGCGCTTGACCCAGAGACCCCGAAGGTGGGTAAAAACCGGGTGACGATCTGGCTGCAGGATGAGACGGGACAGCCTTTGTCTGGTGCGGTGCTCAAGGCCGTGGCGGTGATGCCAGCTATGGGCAGTATGCCTGCGATGTACGCCCCGGCTTCGATGCGCGAGATCGAGGTGGGCCAGTACGAAGGTATTTTTCAACCTTCCATGGGTGGCGAATGGCCGCTGACTGTTGAGATCGAGGCTGAGGCGGGAAAAGGCAGTATCACCTTTGATTTGGCTACCGGACGCAAGGGTTTGCGCTGTGCCACCTGTGGTGGCTCTGGTATTGGAAGGGGGGCCGATCTCCCTGGCACGGTTCGAGTCGATCCGGCTCGCCGCCAGTTGATCGGCATGACTACTGGTCGCGTCAAACAGAAGAGACTGCGTATCACGATCCGTGCGGCTGGCAGTGTGACCTATGACGAAACCCGGCTGAGCGATGTGGCATTGAAGTTCGGCGGCTGGATCGGTGAACTCCATGCCAACGCCATCGGAAAGTCAGTAAAAAAAGGCGAGCCGTTATTTACTGTTTACAGTCCAGAACTGTTGACCGCACAGGAAGAGTATCTGGAGATTTTCAAGCGCCGTGCAGATGGGAAGATGCGTGAGGCTGCGCGTCGCAGACTCCGGTTATGGGGTATCAGTGAAACCCAGATCAAAACACTGGAAAAACGCGGAAAAGCACAGGAGTATATTGCTATTCTGGCTCCCGCCAGCGGCATTGTTATCGACAAGCAGATCGTTGCCGGTTCTGCCTTTCACACGGGGCAACAACTCTTGCGTATTGCTGACCTGTCACGGGTGTGGGTCGAGGCTCAGGTCTATGACTATGAATTGCCACTGATTAAACGCGGCATGAAAGCCAAGGTGGTTCTGCCCGAGTTGCAGGATAGGGCGCTCAGGGGCAAGATCGATTTTATCTACCCCTTCATGGAAGGCGATACTCACACCGCCCGTGTCCGTGTGGTATTGGAAAACAGTGATGGTTTCCTGCGCCCGAACATGTATGTCCAGCTCACGCTCAAGGCGAAACTGGGCAAGCGTTTGGTGGTGCCGGAATCAGCCGTGCTCTACTCGGGACGAAACCGCATTGTGTTTCTCGATCTGGGTGATGGCCGCCTGGCACCGCGCAAGATCAAGACCGGCCAGCGTAACCGTAAGTGGATCGAGGTGCTGGAGGGGTTGGAAGCCGGTGATAACGTCGTTACCTCCGGTAACTTTCTCATTGCCGCCGAGAGCAAACTGAAAGCGGGGGTTGAGTCATGGTAAAGGAACCCAATACTTCCGGCCATGGCCCCATTGAGTGGATTATTAACTACTGCGCACGAAATCAGCTATTGACGTTGCTTGTTGTGATTGCGGCAACCTGCTGGGGTTATAAATCACTGCTTGATACGCCACTGGATGCCATCCCCGATCTCTCCGATGTGCAGGTGATTATCTACACAGAGTGGCCGGGGCGCAGTCCCGATCTGGTGGAGGATCAGATCACCTACCCGCTCAGTACCACCCTGTTGGCGGCACCAAAAGTACAGTCTGTGCGTGGCCAGAGTTACATGGGCCTCTCTTTTGTCTACGTGATTTTCGATGAAGGCACCGACATCTACTGGGCACGTTCGCGGGTGCTGGAATACCTCAACTCAGCGCAGGGCAAATTGCCAGATGATGTGCAGCCAACCCTTGGCCCGGATGCCACGGGTGTCGGTTGGGTGTTTCAATATGCCCTGGTGGACAAACCCGGCAACCACAACCTGGCTGAGCTGCGCAGCTTGCAGGATTTCAAACTGCGCTACTGGCTGGAGTCGGTAGAGGGCGTGGCGGAAGTCGCCTCGGTGGGTGGCTTCGTCAAGGAGTACCAGATTCTGCTCGATCCGAACAAACTGGCGGCCTACGGTATTCCTCTGAAAAAGGTCGCTGAGTCAGTGCGCCGTTCCAACAACGACATTGGTGGACGGGTGTTGGAGATCGCGGGTCATGAGCAGTTTATTCGTGGTCGGGGTTATATCGAGAACAAAAGGGATATTGAAGCGATCGCCATCGGTGTCGGTAAGCGCGGTGTACCCATCTTGTTGAAAGACGTGGCAGTGATCAGCCTCGGCCCAGCCATGCGCCGGGGCGTGGCCGAGCTGGATGGTGAAGGCGAAGTGGTAGGTGGCACAGTGGTGATGCGCTATGGCGAAGATGCCTTGGGGGTGATCGAACGGGTCAAACAACGGCTGGTCGAAGCACAGGCGGCGCTACCAGAAGGCGTGGAGATTATCACCGTCTACGACCGCTCTGAGCTGATCAAGCAGGCCATCGACACACTGAAGCACACCCTCACCGAGGAGATGATTGTGGTGTCGCTCATCATCATGGTCTTCCTGCTGCACTTCCGCTCAGCGCTGATCGCCATTCTCACGTTACCCGTGGCGATTCTGTTGTCGTTTATCCCTATGTCCGGGCAAAATCTGACGGCCAACATCATGTCCCTGGGTGGTATTGCCGTGGCCATCGGTGCGATGGTGGATGCTTCCATCGTGATGATCGAGAACATTCATAAACGGTTGGAAGAGTGGAGCGAACAGGGCAGCCGCACCGACGTGATCATCCGCGCCATGCAGGAGGTGGGGCCGAGTATCTTCTTCTCACTGTTAATCATTACAGTCTCTTTCCTGCCGGTCTTCGCCCTGGAAGGTACCGAGGGTCGCCTGTTCAAACCGCTCGCCTATACCAAGACCTATTCCATGGGATTTGCTGCTTTGCTGGCGATCACCTTCACGCCAGCCCTGGCGGTGTTGTTGATTCGCGGCAAGATTCGTGGTGATAAAAGTTGGATCAATCGGGCATTGGTGGCGGTCTATACGCCCATTGTTCGATGGGCAGTGAAGTTGCGCTGGTGGGTTGTTGGTGGGGCTATCGCCGCCTTGGTGGCCACGGTTCCGGTGTTTCTGGAACTGGGCAACGAGTTCATGCCACCGCTGAACGAGGGCAGCATTCTCTACATGCCGACGGCCGTGCCGGGCATGTCCATCACTGAGGCGGGCAAAGTGTTACACGCGATGGACAAGGAACTGAAATCCTTTCCTGAAGTTGAACGCGTGTTTGGCAAGATGGGGCGATCCACCAGTCCCACCGATCCGGCGCCGCTCTCGATGGCTGAAATAGTCGTCACCTTCAAACCGAAAGATCAGTGGCGTGAGGGTGTCACCTGGGAGAGCCTGCTCGCCGAGATGGATGAGCAACTGCGCTATCCCGGTATGCCCAACGTCTGGTGGATGCCTATCCAGACCCGCACCGAGATGTTGGCTACGGGTATCCGTTCAACGCTGGGTATCAAGGTGTTTGGCGATGACCTGGAAACGGTGGAAGCGACCGGCATCCGTATCGAACAGGCATTGCAGGATGATGAGCGCACCGCGCCCTATACCCGCAGTGCCTTTGCCGAACGCATCAGTGGCGGTTATTTTCTCGACTTCGATATCGACCGCAAAAAAATCGCCCGCTATGGTCTCACCATTGCCGACGTGGAAGATGTGATCATGGCGGCAGTGGGTGGCATGACGGTTTCTGAAACAGTGGAAAGGCGTGAGCGTTACGCCATCAACCTGCGTTATGCCCGTGACTTTCGTGACAATCCGCAAGCGCTGAGACGGGTATTGGTGCCGACACCTACGGGTGCGCAAATTCCGCTGGCACAACTGGCCGAGCTGAATTTTCGTACCGGCCCGCCGATGTTGCGCAATGAAAACGGTCAGTTGGTGGGTTACGTTTTTGTTGATGTTAACGACAAGATCGGCATCGCCGACTACGTGGCAGCGGCTAAACAGGTCGTAGCAGAACAGGCCGAGGTACCGCCCGGTTATCGCCTCGACTGGGCGGGGCAGTTCAAATACTTCGAACGGGCCAAGGCCAAGCTCATGGTCGTTGTACCGCTGACCCTGTTCATCATTTTTTTTATGCTCTTCATCAACCGCAAATCAGTCGTAGAGTCGCTCATCATTTTGCTGGCCGTGCCTTTCTCGCTAATTGGTGCGGTGTGGCTGCTCGCGTGGTTGGACTACAACCTCAGTGTTGCCGTATGGGTCGGCATGATCGCGCTGGCGGGAGTAGACACCGCGATGGGCGTGTTGATGATGTTGTATCTCGGCATGGTCTACCGCCAACGGCAGGCCGATGGGCGATTGCAGACACAACAAGACCTGCTGGAAGTGATCACCGAAGGTGCAGGACGGCGCATCCGCCCCATGCTCATGACGGGCCTGGCGTTGTTGTTAGGGTTGATCCCCATCCTCTGGAGCGACGGCACCGGCGCGGATGTGATGAAGCGCATCGCCGCACCGATGGTGGGTGGTGTTGCCTCGGCGCTGATCACAGTTTTGGTCTTGTTCCCCGCTGTTTTCGCCATCTGGAAAGGATGGTCGTTGCGCAGCAGCAATAAACAACTTAGGGAGGAGCAAGAGATGACATAACGCCTTTACGCTCGTTCCCACGGACCTCCGGGGAACACATACCGATGATATGGGTTCCCTCGCTGGAGCGAGGGAACCAGAAATAAAACAAAGAGGAATAAAACAATGAAACTGAAATCAATCATTGCAGCATCAATGACCGTTCTAGCACTAGGAGCCTTCATAGCACCGATACAGGTCAACGCCGAAAACACCTTTTCAAAGCAAACTCTGATGCTGGCTTCTAACCAAATCCACCATGGTGTTGGTACAGTTACCGCCATTGACAGTAAAGCCAAAAAGATAGAACTCAAACACGGCCCCATTAAAAGCATCGGCTGGATGGGTATGAAGATGTTTTTCGTTGTAGACGATGCAGAACTGCTGGATGAAGTTGAAGTTGGCGATAAAGTGGATTTTGAGTTTATCGAAACAGGGGGCAAACGCTATGTGATTACCAATATTGAAGTACAGTGATAGATAGACTTGTTCCCACGGTTCCCCGTGGGAACGCATACTGATGATATGGGGTTACACGCAGGAGCATGGGAGCCAGAAAATAGCGTGGAAACCTCTGATTGATTGTCATAAAGAGGAGTGAAGTAACGAAGTAATCGCTCAACTCAATGGTTCATCTAACCCGCCCTGAAGGAGCTGGATTTCCAGCCCATTACGATTTGCTCGTCATGACAGACAAGGCAATTAATAAGGGGGTACTTAGAGGCGAGGTGAATGAAATGATGATTATGGTGAATAATGGACATGGTTCGATGATGGGTGGCTGCATTCCTTTACGTTCAATATACATTTAAGTTTTACGAACAGAGAAAATTAACAGTCGAAATTTCTGTGCTATTAAAGCTTGTCTCAGCGGGTTTATTGTCTACATTCATTGTTTCTTCATGCATCATTACGCGATGTTAAAAGTACAACAATTGCGTTTCATTGATTAAGGCTGATTAATTCTATAACGCTCGTTTTCCTTTCTAGCAGGGATAAATAACTCAAATAAGTTAACGCAGTTTAGCCGTCGTCGTAGCATTTTTATAGTATGCGCTGGCAGAAAAATACTTGGATAATAATTGCACCTTTACTGAGGTGGTTGTGAGGTGAAATCGCTTGCAAAGAATTTTTTCATAGTTTAGATTCAATGTGGAAGGGAGAGTATAAAAAAGTTTTAGAGCTATAAATAACCTAGTAATTCGGTGCATAAATATTTTTGTGTGTTATTGGGGTTTATTTTTTAGCACGCCAGCAAAGAATTTATTTCATTAGTAAAATGCATTGTAGAGTTGCGCTGTACTTGGTTATTTAGAAAGTAAAATGAAGCCGGCATAGGAGGTAGTGTGGCCTCGTATAAGGGAGTGCAAGGAGCATTGTTGGCATTAGAGGAGTTTTTTAAACGCCGCTTGCCAACAGACCTCAGTAACGAACCAACCAATGCGCAAGCAAAGCTACTTGGTAGTTCGGATATTGCCAGTAAGCTCAATGGAAATATACTTGGTATATATTTGCATCGCATGACTATTGATCCCCATGGCCGCGCACGCTTTTTCCCTCAGCAGGGTGCCAGTGAAAATGGTCGTCATCCAGAGCTCCCGGTTAATCTTCATTTCCTGCTGATCGCTAATGCGAATAGTGCCACCATCGAAGCAGATTTAATGAGCTGGGCAATGGTTGAGCTTGCCAATGCTAGTCAGCTTGATGTATCCCATGTGCTGGATATCGATGATGAATGGGGCCAAACAGAAGTTCTAAACATCACTCCGGATGAGATGTCTACGGAAGATTTAATGCGCATCTGGGAAGTGTTTGAATCACCCTATACGAGTTCAGTGCCGTATGTTGCGCGTACCATTCGCTTACGTCTGAATCCTCAGCGTACTGAGGGGCCAGCGGTAGTGACACGCGTGTTCCCTGGGGGCGCGTTGTGAACACGCTAAAGATACTTGAAACCAACATTCTACACGCAAGTGATGTGATCTACTGGCTGGACGGAACCAGTGCTGAGAACCAGGTAGATATGATGCGTCTGCCCTATGCTATTGAACTTTCACTTTCAGTGCGCCCTACTAATTTGCAACTTATGCATACTGCTGGAAAGACAGCTTTATGGCGGCGTCCCACTGAGTCAATGATTAACGGTATTGCAAGTGAAGCTGATTTGGCATTTCCTGTAAGCGCTACTTATCCGTTAGCGGGTAGCGTGCTGGATCTTAATGGGCGTTACAACCCACGCACGTTTAGCCTTACAGCCGGTAACCTTGGGCGGCAGGTTGTAGAGCTTTATCCATCGCCGTATGGTACCCGTTTTGGTGTCAGTGGTGGTCTTACTGGCACGCTGCGGTTTTCTACTAATAGCAACTCAGTGCCCTGGGCATTGTTGACACTCGAGGTTGCCACTGGGCTCAGCGGCACGTTAACGTTTCGTGCTCAGGCAGATGCAAAGGGTGATTTTGGTTTGTCCATGACTCGCTTGCCGCCATTACCGGAAGGAGTTGATTTTTACAATGCTGAACTTCGTGTTGCGGCACTCAGTACAGCAGATGCGGACACGCCGCTTGATCCTGCTGACTTGTTGTCGATGAAGCTTGGAGAGCTCGATAACGATAACACTTTTTCTAACCCCATCGGTTTAACAGTCGTACCCGGTGAGATTAAACTGATCCGATCAATGAATAAGGATCATTTAGCTGTGCAACCTAGTTGAGAAAAACTGAAAGGAGAAGACTATGCCTGAATATTTAGCACCGGGTGTGTTTGTGGAGGAAGTGAGCTTTCGCGCCAAATCAATTGAAGGCGTCGGAACCAGTGTCGCTGCAATTGTCGGTCCAACACGTTTCGGGCCGCTTCGAGGAAAACCCGAAGTGGTGACCAGTTTTGCGGAATTTACCCGTATTTTTGGCGATATTAATAATCTTACTCTGGCTGGTACGAGCGTACTGAATCATACGGCAATCGCAGCAAAATCTTTTTTCGATGGGGGTGGTAAGCAGCTTTTTGTGTCACGCGTAGCAAACTACGTCAGTCCCACAGATGGTTATTCCAGTATCGCTGACATCAATAACAGGGTTACGTTTAATAGTCGCTTTCCCGGAGTTATGGGTGACTACACGCTGGAGCTTGACTGGCGAGACAGCGAAAATTTATTGAAGTCAGTGGAAACTTCTGTGCCAGCCGAAGGCGAAGTCATCTTTCTGGAGGCCACTGGGTTGAGCAATGCTGTGCGCACCGCTGATATTGATATTCGGGCGCCTGATAGTCGTTTCCCAATTGATATTAAAGCGGTGGTTCGTCGTGAAGGGGATCATTTCGTCATCGTCGATAATCTCTGTGAAATAACCACGGACGATGATGTTGTACTCACGGGCACCCAGCTGCGTCTTGACGGTGCGGCAGATGGCGATGATGGGGTGCTGATGAGCGCAGGTCTGGTCGCGGGTGTCAGTACCACGATTAAGTACACACAGGTCACTGCTAAACGGCCCACCAGTGGTGCATTGGCCGATGGTACATCGGCGTTGCTCAGTCTCACGAGCGTTACCGACCTGAGTGCTTATACCGGTGTTGACTGGGGCACGTTAACAACGCTTCGCGGTACCTTGAATGAAGCTGGTACCGAGTTTACGCTGGATGGTAGCGGCCTCAATGCTGGCATTGTCTTACCGGCTACTTTTTCACTCGCAGCACTTGCCGCTGCACCGAGCAATGTGCGCGCGATGATGATACAAAGAAATTTTGATATCTCTGTGCGCTCAGGGGGCAGTAGTGGGTCGATTGTGTACAGCTACGGTAATATATCGTCAGCGCCCGATGCAGATAACAGCTTGCATAACGTCATGGCCGCTGTGCCCGATAAACGCAGTGATCAACTCTCCAGTCCAGTCAGTTGTACCCTTGCGAATGGCGTGACGGGCGAGCAAGTGGTCGCCGCACTGTATAATATGTTTGACAGCGAGGCACTGAACCCCGTTGGTATTTCAGTCGATGGCCCACGCTATCTTATTAGCCTGACTGGCGGTAGTGATGGTAATGTGCCGGCAGCCATCCATTACGGCGGTGTAACTGACGAAGTCAATGGTAGTACCGGTTTTGCTGCCCTGGAAGACATTGACGACATTTCAATTGTTATGACACCTGCAGCGGCTGCCGATGTCGCAAATCACCAGGCAATTGTGGCAGAAATGCAGAAACATTGCCGTAAGATGCGTTACCGTGTCGGTATAGTGGATTCACGAGAAAGCATGTCGTTATCAGAAATTCGTGAATTCCGATCTAACTTTGACGACTCCCGCCTGGCCCTGTACTACCCCTGGGTGGTGATTAGTGATCCGCGTGGTATCAACGACACTATCACAGCACCACCGTCGGGATTCATTGCGGGTGTTTACGCCAATACCGATGTGCAACGCGGCGTCCATAAACCACCTGCTAACGAACCTGTTATCGGTGCGCTGCGATTTGCACAGGATATTAATCGTTTTCAACAGGAGTTGTTAAACCCTAACGGCATAAATTGCCTGCGCTCATTCCCTGGTCGTGGACATCGTGTTTGGGGTGGTCGCACCCTGGCGAGTGACCCTGAATGGAAATATGTCAATGTTCGGCGTTACTTTTTGTACCTGGAGCGATCGATCGAGAAATCCACGCAGTGGATCGTATTTGAACCCAATGGTGAGCGATTGTGGGCCAATGTGAAAACCACAGTTGAAGACTTTCTTTATAACGAATGGTTCAACGGACGCTTGCTGGGTTCGGCAAAAACTGCATATTTTGTTCGTTGCGACCGCAGTACCATGACACAAAATGATTTAGACAATGGCCGTCTGGTGTGTGAAGTTGGTGTGGCTGCATTGAAACCGGCGGAGTTTGTTATTTTCCGTATTGGCCAGAAAACCGCAGATAGTTAAACGTTGTTAGTGATCTTTTCAGGAGGAATTAAACATGGCTGAATTTCGAGAAACACCCTATAGCGTTTTTAATTATCTAGTCAATCTTGGTGATGGTAGTGAAGGTGAAGTACAGGGTGGGTTTTCTGAGGTCTCCGGATTGAACGCTGAAATTACTATCGCGGAATACCGTAATGGAAATGCGCCGGCAAATTATGTAACTAAAATCCCAGCAGTAAGTAAGGCGGGAGATGTCACACTTAAACGTGGCGTGATCGGTGCTGAAAATATTTACAACTGGTTAGATCAAATCCGTGAGGGTGATGTGACCGCAAAGCGTAATGTTGAAGTTAAGCTCAAACGGGAAAACGCCACCGATCCTTCTGCGGTTGTGACATGGAAATTGATTAACGCGATGCCGATCAAATGGACTGGCCCGACACTCACCGCCAAGGGAGGCAGTGATGTTGCGATGGAAGAGCTCGTATTATCGGTTGAACATATCGAGCAGAGTTAAGAGTCGTCACTGATGGAGCTGCTTGCTGGATCGCGCATCGCCTTAACGCCACGCCCATTACGTCGGCGTGAGGCTGCACTCGAAGTTGCCATGCTAGGGCATTGCCCCGGGCGGGTACGGGTAGAGCGCCTGCTTGCCTTACCAGGTGCTCTGGATGAGATACGTTCAGTGGGTTTTGGTGTTGCCGTTGATGCGCTGATTAACGGCACATTGAGTCAGCTATACCACTTGCCAATCCCGCTCTATTCCAGCGCTGAGTTTCACGATATTTTCCCAGATGCTGCAGTCGCAAAAACAGAGTATGTCAGTTTGCTCGCTGGCGCGCAGGCCTGGCTAGCGCAGTCGGTAGATGATTTTTTTGCTAATGGTGGCGAAAAGCTCTGGTTAGTGCAAATTCCTGAAGCGGAGCTACAAGCGGCATTTTTACCTGCTGATAATACGGTGATTCATGATACTGAAACCCTGCGGGGGCTGGCTTGTATTCTGGTTATCCCAAGTGTTGCGGTGGTGACCATGCCCGATCTGGAACGTTTGCAGATTCCGCCGCGTATGAGTGATATTCCTCGTGTTCGCCTGGAAAACCCTGATCCGCGTTTTATGCCGTGTAGTCAGGATCTGGATGATGATCACCGGGAACGTCGATACCCGACCGAACTGCCAGCTATGCCGCAGCCGAGACCGAGTGCAGAACTACTGAAGGGAATTTTACGCGCTATCGTTCGTTACCGTCCAGATATGCAATGTCTGTTTAGTCTTCCGCTGAGTTATTCCGGCGAACAAGGCAGTCCGGTTATTGACCCTGCGGCAATATTGACGGTGGAAAATCTTAGAGATGGTAGTAGTGGCCATACACTACGTCATATTCAGTTTCTGTACCCTTACTTACGCGGCCCTCGTTTTTTGTTGCGTAGTCCGGTCGGACTCGTCGCCGGGCAACAAGCCGCGGTGGCGTGGGAAAAAGGGCCGTGGCACTCGATGGCGGCACGCACAATGGTTACAGACGCTGTGCCTTATCCAGTAACGCCGCTCGCACAATCATTACACCTGCGTGAACAACCTGGTATTGGCATGGTGCAAATACGTTCAGGTAAAGTGAGCCTGGATGACGAGCGCCTGGTAGTCCCTGCTTTGCCACCTGCAGACTACAAAGAGAGACGTGATATAGATCGCTACAATGGATTTCGTTCGGCTGAAGTGATGCGCTTTCTCGGTTTTTTGCGTCGTCAGCTACGAACATTGGGTGAAGTACTGGTTTTTAACGTCGATTACCGTGATCCACGCCCGCGCTTAATGCTGCATGATTTTTTTCGTCGGTTGCATAAGCAAGGTGCTTTGCGCGGCGCATTACCTGATGATGCCTATGTGATTACCGAATCTCAGCCTCAGCCCGGTGCGATGCTGTTTGAAATTATGGTCGCACCTGCGTTTCCAATTGATCGGCTCTACCTTACCTTCGCCAATCAAAATGGGGAGTGGCAGGCGGAGGTGAAAAATGTCTGAGTTTGTCCCGTTTCGTTTCAAAGTCAGTCTATTTAGTGGCGACCGTAGCCAGCTGCTATGTGGTGGTTATTTTAGCGAGGTCACCGGTTTTGAGTTAACCATGGAACCCAAAGTGATTGTCGAAGGGGGGCGTAACTGGGGTGAGATTCAGCGCAGTGGTACCACGAAATTTGCGCCAATCATATTAAAGCGCGGCGTGACGACAATGAATGACCTGTGGTCCTGGTTCGATATTACGACACGTGAATCAAATTATGCTTATCGCTTAAGTGGTGAAATTGTCGTGCTTGGGAACCCAGATAGCTCGGTGACAAAGGGTAAACACGGGGTCCAGTCAAGTTCTGAGAACCCCGTTATGGTGTGGAAACTCTTTGGGGTATTACCGACAAAATTTAAAGGCCCAGATTTATCATCCACCGCTAATCAAGTGGCCATTGAAGAGTTACATCTGGTGCATGAAGGGCTTGAGTTAGAGCGACCAGTAAAAAGATGATGAGGTGAGAGATGATTAATCCTGAACGAGCCAAGCTCATTCCTGTTAGTGGGAATAATGACAACCCTGACTTGTCGAAGGCTGTTGATGTACAGTTTAACCCCACCACGCTAAAAGTTAGCCTGTCCAACACGCTGAAGGAAAATCAGCGCGCTGGTAACAGTCGCTCATCACAATTTGTTGATAAAAGTTCATCCAGCTTAACCGTAGAATTGATTTTCGATACGACTTACATTGATGATGAAGCTGCAAAAAAGTATAAAAAAAGGGCGCAAAATGAAGGGCGTGAACGGAATGCATTTGAAGTAGGTACGGACGTCCGTCTGATAACAAAACGTATTGGCGATAAGTTTATTAAACCGGTTCCCTCTGGTAATCGGCTCAAAGCCCCGAGTCGTTGCCTTTTTCAATGGGGCGCATTTGAATTTCTTGGGTTAGTTGAAAGCTTTGATGAGACGCTGGATTTTTTTTCGCCCGAAGGTCATCCGTTACGCGCAACTGTATCGCTAAAACTGAGTGAAGACCGTTACCAGTTTCGTAATCGAACGGTTGCAAAGGCGACACGGGAAACACCGACGCTCAGCTCTACGGGAAACAACAGCAGTAACAAGGGTGGTGGGAGCAAGTCTAGCCAGGAGACTTCGCCAGTACCCGGTGGTAGTGGTGACAAGAGAGGTAACTGGCGTGACACCTCTATGTATAACGGCGTAGAAAACCCGCGTTTACCCTCAGCCGCCATGCTTGCTATTCCCAAAGTGTCTGCCAGTGCCTCGGTTAAAGTGAATGCTGGCCTCAGCGGTGGATTCTCAGCAACAGCGGATGTCTCATCTTCACTGTCAGCCTCAGTCGGCATGGGTGCCTTGGTCCAGCCGAGTATAAGTGCAAGCTTTACACCACCTGCCTTTAAATTTGGTGCTTCCGGCAGTTTGGGTACTGGAATAGAGGGTGCATTTAGCACTGGCCCCGCTGGCGTGGGTTTAACCGCCAGTAGCATTGCGAATGGCAGTCTACTACTGCGTAATGAGAGTAGTGTTTCGCCGCTGAAATTAAAAAGTCAGTTGTCGATGGATCAGACGGGTAGCGGGAAGATTAATCTCAACGCGAAAGCGAGTGTTGGTTTTGATTAAATATAACAAGAGAGGCGCATATGCCTGTACTGATTAACGAAGTTATTGCAGAAGTTGAAAGTGGCGTCACTGAGTTCGCTGAGTCAGAGCCGGCGCCGCTGCAACTGCCGCTGGCTGAAGCTGAGTCCGCGCTGGCGCAAACACTGGCATTAATTCAGCAGCGACAAGATCGCCTGAAGTTCGATTAATAAAGTGAGGCACTGTTTTAGCTTATGACCGAAGCAGCATTTGTTAGTAGCCGACCCTCTGTAAAAGTGGATGGTAATGAGCGTGAAGATGTACAGGAGGCTTTGACAGCCATGGTGGTTAATCTGCCACTGCATGGTTGCGGTCACGCTGAGTTGCATCTAACAAACTGGGGCCGGCCTGAGGGTGAAGAAGAGCCAGATTTTATCTTTAATAGCATCGGGCTAGGCAGCGAATGCGAGTTATTAATGGGAGAAGATAATCCTGTGACTATTTTTGTCGGTGAGATCACTGCGATTGAAGAGCGTTATGGGGAGGGTGCCCCATTTTTAGCGCTGCTGTTGCAGGATAAACTGCATCGACTCGCGCGTTCACGAAACAGTCGAAGTTTTGAAGATCAAAGTCCAGATGATGTGGTGCGTACCATCGCCAGTGACGCAGGGCTGAGTGCTGACGTTAGCGTCTCAAATTTAGTTTCAACATGGCACCAACTGAATGAAAGTGACCTTGCGTTTATGCAGCGACTCTTAAGCCGGTTTGATATTGCATTGCGTCTGGATGGTAATCAATTGCGCGCTAAACCGGAACAGGCAGATAGTGATGTACTGGAGCTCGATGCTCAGGATAGTGCTTTAAGGGTTAGATTGCTGGTTGACCTGAATCATCAATGGTTAAACTCAACAGTACAGGGTTACAACATGGCTGATGCTGTTGAGGTGAATCACACCTCAGCGTCAATGATGCCCGCGCCAGATGCCACCACAGCACGTATCACCTTGAATGATCTGAGCTGGCCAGGAGATGAAGTGATGCCGCAGCCTTTCGCTCGCTCCAGTGCTGAAGCGCAGGCGTATGCCAAGGCGCATTATCGTCGTCAGGCGAAACGTTTTATTCAGGGTGATATCGTTTGTCAGGGTGAAGCGAGTCTGAAAAGTGGCCGCGAAATTGATCTGGGTGGTGTTTCGCCACGGTTAAGTGGAAAGTATCAAATCGTCCACTGTGTGCACCAGTTTGATAACAATTCAGGCTTTGAGACGCATTTAAAAGTGAATAAGGCAGATTGGCAAGTATGAACCATCATGCACCAGGACAGTTACAAAGTTTACAGCTGGCACAGGTCGTCGATAATGTCGATCCAGATGGCCGTGGGCGCATCAAAGTTCGCCTACAATCAATGCCGATGGAGCTCTGGGCTAGTGTGGCCGCTCCCTCAGCAGGGCAAGGTTACGGCGTTAGTTTTATTCCCCGCCTTGATGAAATTGTAGTACTCGCATTTGTCACGCCAGAGTTACCACTGGTGCTCGGCAGTGTCTGGGCCGGACAAAGCAGCGTACCTGAAGATGCCACTCCGCACGAGGATCATTATGTGGTACGCACTCCAGCGGGAACGGTGGTGGAGTTTGATGATAGTGATGGTCCTAAAGTAGAGATGCGAACACAATCCGGTTATCGTATTCATATTAATGAAAGCAGTGGAGGCGAGATCACCATTGAGCGTGGTGCGCAAAGCATTAAACTCACTCCCACGGAAATCAACATCGATAGCAGCGGGCCAGTCAATATTAATAGCTCAACGGTTAATGTTTCTGCTGCGATGGTGCAAGTGGATGCAGCGATGTCAAAATTCAGTGGGGTAGTACAGGCCGATACCATCATTGCGACCTCGGTGGTAGGGACAACTTACACCCCTGGTGCGGGTAACATCTGGTAGGCGGCGCGATGAATATAAACCACTCATTACACGCCATTAGCATTAAGCCGCCGTTTTATCATGACGGTCCTGATGCTGCCATACATCGCTATCTTGACGCAGAGTTTATTAATCGTTTTCAACAGGATATGCAACAGCAGCGATTTACCTTGCCGCAGTTTTCCAGCTGGATGCAGGAGGATAAGCATAGCCCGTACGATAACAAACCGGTGTTGCGGTTGCCATTGCATCGCGCATTCCACCTGGTTTGCTGCGAAGTGGTTTGTGACCAGCTGGGAAAACCGGCGCTGGATCCACAGCGTATCACATCGGCGGGTTTTGTGATTCGTCGCATCAATGGAAAGCAAGAGTATGCATGGCAGCTCGAAGATGGAGAAGCGCTGGGCTGGCAACCCGCGCCGACTGAGTTACGCGATCCTGATATCCATCGTCGCCTGTGTGCAAATGGCGTGTTGCAAAAGCGGACAATCCAGCCAATATATAGTGGTGAGGAGGTATTTCCTCTGCATACACTGGATGCCCGTGATGAAACGGGTAAACGTCATACCCTGCTTTTTGGTTACGTGCCTCTGGGTGGCTTTTATTATCACCGTGATACAGGTGTGGCATTTGATGCGTTGTCGCAAAAAGCGGTGGTTGATGCTGATGCGCAATCACTCTCGTGGCCTTTTGGCTACCGTAAACCATTCAAAAGAGCCTGGAACGATACTATTGCACGCCCGGTGAACGCAGGTAAGCCTGATCAGCCATTTTTCGAATTATTGCGCCTGCTGGTCAATCGTTACCACCTCGGTGATGAGGCGATTGAAAGTAATAGCGCGTTAGCGAAGAAAATGGACCAGCTATGGTTCTATGATGAGAATGCTTTTTCTGCCCAGCTTAAGAAAACAGGTTATCGTGAATCCAGCCGTATGCTTTTCACTGCCTATCGAAAATCATCGGTGTGGTCATATCTACGCGGCTGTTTTGCTCAAAGGGGTGAGAACCCGTTAGTACGCTGGATTATTGAGCAGGAGGCCGCCATTGATAAAGCCGGGGGTATTGATAAGCTATCCAGTTTTAGTGTGCTACCTGCTAGCTCGGGAAAGAAGAATTTAAACTGGACACTCTTTATCAGCGAATCTGACGCCGAGGATATTCGTGAACTACTGGGGCAGCGACTGCGAGAGCAGGCGCTGGCTAAAGTGCAGGAGATTCCGCTACCAAAGTTCACCCAGGACAGCGAAGATACCTATCAAATAATTCCGTTTGTCCGCTCGTTAAATGATCAGGGTAAAGAGCAGATTCAGTGGGTAGAAAATACCAATCGCAGCATCCTGTTTCGCGTCGCCGCCCCGTTTGATCCTGAAGCCAGCCGCCCATCACTGATACAGATGCCATCACTGTCAGATTTAAAACGTGGCATGGCGAAGGGGGCGAGTTTTATCACCCCGCCTGATACGTTTAATCTGATCAATAATCTGAAGTTAAAAAAAGGTGCTGGAGAGGGCGTGCTTCCTGATAGTGAACCAGGGCCGGGTTTAGGTATTCAGTGGGTCTGTTCGTTTAGTCTGCCTGTCATCACTTTGGTGGCGATGATTCTGTTGATGATCATGATTTCGTTATTAAATATTATTTTTTTCTGGTTGCCATGGGTGAAGAGCTGCATTCCCTTCCCCAAAATAAATAAAGGAAGCTAGTACGTGCTGACACCGATTCCATCAATATTAAGCTGGCCCTTAGGCGAGGTCGTTGAGGGCCAATTGAACTGGTCTGTGGATGACCAGAGTATTCGTGAAGTCATGCTTAATATTTTATTAACCCGTCCAGGTGAACGGCTCATGCGGCCAGATTTCGGTGCGGGTTTGCTCAGTTTTGTGCATCAACCAAATAATGAAACCACTCGTAATCTAATTGCCGGCGTGGTGCGTAAATCCCTGGCGCAGTGGGAGCCAAGGGTTCTGGTAGAGGAGGTGACCGTTGAGCCCAGTCTCACTAATGTCGCAGAAGTGCATATTACTATCTTTTACCAGTTACGCCACACACAAACGCCTGCGGAGTTCAGTGTGACCTTAAACTTGGGTCAGCTGCCATGATCGTTTATTGCAGAGGGGTTTAGATCGATGCCATTACCTGTACCCAATCTGGATGACCGGCGTTTCGATGATCTAGTTAAAGAAGCGCAGGCGCGTCTTGCAACACACTTGCCGGAGCTAACACATATTGCACCGGGGGATCCGGTACACAGTTTTATTGACCTGTTTGCCTGGTTGACGGAAACGATACTTTATCGGACAAATCTAATCCCTGAGCGGCAACGCCGAGTATTTTTGAACCTGTTACAAATCCCGGTTCACCCAGCACGGCCAGCGCGAGGTGTGGTGTGTGTTGATGCAGGTCCTAATAGCGTACAGCTCAATGACATCTTGCGTGACGGTGCTCAGCTGACGGCGGGTAAACAGACGCTTACAACATTAGGTGAACTGCAACCCACCAATCTGAGCTTACAAGTCGCCATCAAGGAAAAACTGGATGCGACCGCTCTGGCAGAGATGGGTTTAACACTACAGGATCTACAGGAACAGTTTGGATTGCGTAAAGATGAAATACCTTCCCCCTTTCAGCCCCGAAGTTTTAATTTGGGTGAAGAAGTACTCACGCTGAAAAATAGTCTGGACAACTCTTTTTATCTCGCCTGCATCGCACCGCGGCAACTCGATGACCAGGTCGATAAACTGCGCAAGAATCTCGCTGGTATTACCCTGAATGTTGGCATCGCTCCCGCTGATGAACTGGAGGGTGTTGCGATCAATGAACTCAATCCTCGCACTTTAATCTGGGAGCTGGTATCGACAGGTGAAGAGGGGGAACCGATTTATTTGCCGTTGGATATTCTCAGCGACAGCTCAAAGGGGGGGCGACAGAGTGGTGTGGTCAGGTTGCGTCTGCCGCGCAATGGTCAACTGTTTACTGCCTTTACCAATGATGACCCGATGTTTACGGGTTACAGAGATTTGCCACCTGATCTGATTGATCAGGTGGAAGCGACACGAGTGGTTTTCTGGATCCGTTTGCGTTGCCCGGAGCATCCGTCGTTACAGCTGGGCTATCTCGGATTGAATGCTGTTGATGTTGTTGCGCAAGGTTTAAGGCAGGATCTGATGGTGGGTATGGGAACGGGTCAACCTGACCAGGTGATTGTGCTGCCTGATCAACAGATAGATGCCTCAACACTGCAATTGCAGGTGGAAGAGAACGGTAGCTGGGCTGACTGGCAGGCGGTAGATTACCTGGCCGGGCAAAGTCCTTCCGCCAGGGTCTTTCGCCTTAACGCAGATTCGGGTTATGTCTATTTTGGTGACGGGATCAGTAGTGGATATCGCCCCCCAGAGGGACACCGGATCAGAATTGTCTCTTACCGCTTTGGCGGTGGTGTTGAAGGCAATCTCGCTGCGGGCAGTATTAAAGAGATACAAGATGGTAATCCTCGGTTTAAAGTGCGTCATGACTGGCCACTCAGTGGTGGTCTTAATGCTGAAACGGTCGAACAGGCCGAGCGTCGTATCCCACAATTTTTAACCCATCGTAATCGTGCTGTCACGCGGCAGGATTTCAAATTTATTACTGAAGCTAACCCGGTCAACCCGGTGGCCCGTGCAGAGGTGTTAGAGGGCTTTTTGCCCGCTGCAACTATTCAGGCTGCACGTGACGATGTGCCCGGTGTCGTTAGTGTATTTGTGCTACCGCCTGCTCAGCCTGAGTTGGGACATACGCCAAAACCCAGCCAGGGGCTGCTCAAAGATGTGTTTACTTATTTGCTGCAACGGATTGTGCTTGGCACTGAACTGTATGTACTAAGCCCAGAATTTGTACCGATCGCAATCAGCGTGTTGCTACAGGTGCGTGAACCAGAAACTGAGCAACAGACGCTGCGTGATGTGCAGCAGGCGTTGGTCGAGTATCTATGGCCGCTTGTGCCAGGAGGAGGGCGCACTGAAGGCTGGCCTATGGGTTCCGCGGTGCGCATCAATGAGCTGTCAACGGAGATATCACGTGTGGAAGGTGTGTTAGCGATCAATGCTGTTAGCCTGTTCAAACGTACCAGTAAGGGGTGGCGAGTTTTGAACGCGACGGAAGAAATTAGTCTCAGTCGATACCAGCTGCCTGAACTGATGGGGGTGCGGGTCGAGAGTGGTAAAGGCAAACCGGCATTACCGAGTGGCATCGGCTACCTAGAGGGACAAACACCCACAAGCAGTGGTGTCGTTGCTGTTCCTGTTATTCCTGATGTGTGCTGAAAAATAACGAGTTGACATGGACATAAACAACACGCCATTTATTTTGTTACGTAATGAAGATGAGTTTGAGCACGGCTCAAGCCGTTTGCACTGGAATCGTAAACAACAGTCTCTTTGCCTGGCTCAAAACCAGACATTGCGACTGCCGCAATCGACGGCGGCAAGCGCAATGCCTGAGTGGCAGGCCAGCACTCCGTTAGCGCTGGACAACTTTAACCAGATTGCGCGCTTAAGTAATGGTGAAGATCGAGATAAAACAGAGATTGAATTTAATAGCGGTCGTGGATTTTTACCCTTGCAGGATGATGAACTGCGCAGGGTAGCAGCGCCTGAAGGGGTGTTTACCGATCTTATACTGGGCGGTGATAGTCTTCTCGCGGCACCCTTTAGCAATGGGTCGGATGCACATGGCCTGCTGCTGTTTCATCTTGGCAAGCGCTGGCAGGCGCATTGTCGTTTACCGCTTGAGCCACGCCGCGGCTGGCTCGATAGCGCTAATCGTTGCTGGGTGGTTAGCGCAAATCATCTAATGCTATGCGAGGGTGAGCCACTGCCGCTGCCCTATAAAATACAACCACAACGATTTGAGCCTGTTACCGTTAATCCACGCGCGCTGGCGTTTTCCTGGCAAGCTCCGCAACCGCTGCCTGTCGGCCTGCAGGCGCTGGCGATTTGTGGTGATGACGAAGCGCTTTATATTCTCTGTCACGACGGGGCTGATCAGCAACTAATTTTGCGGCGTTCATTATCTTTTGATGATGAAAGCCCGTTTGCTCTATTCCCGCTAGACGATGATATACCATTTGTGATTGATCTCAGTATTGATTCCGGCCCGGCTGCACCGGGTCGACTCGCTGCACTCGCGCCACGTCAAGCAGGGGATAGCGATTTTGTACAACGCGACTGCGCGGTGCTAGAACTGTTGTGGGACTCTGAGGCAGAAACAGGTTCTGCTCGGCTGATACGTGAACGCTACCCAATGCTTTCCAACGCGATGCCTCGTTTTGTCTCCAGTGCAGATGGTCAACTTCGTTACCAGGCTGATATTGATCCAGACTATCCCGATCTGGGTCTGCGCCCGCGTGAATTGCATGTACTGCGTCGCCAGCAATTTCATCGCCAGGCCAGTGCCTTGTTGCATCATATTCTCGATTCTGGCCAGCCCGATACGCTGTGGCATCGCATATATCTTGATGCGTCTATTCCTCCCGGCTGTCAGATTACGCTTTCGGTCCGAGTTTATAACACACCTGGAGAGCGTGGTAGCGCACCACTGATTGATCAACCCGCACCCGTCTGGAATCCACTGCCATCAGAGTTAGCTTATGCTGAATCACTCGCTGGGCAAAAGAGTGGTGAGAGCGGCTTATTTGAGGTTTTAATACAACGTCCTGACGGCCCAGTGCGTCGTTTGAATGGGCGCTACCTGCAAATTCAACTGCACATGACAGGTAATGTTCATCAATCTCCACAGCTACATGCGCTGCGTGTTTACTATCCCCGTTTTTCTTACCAGGAGGCCTATTTGCCTGAACTGTTTCGTCAGGAACTGAGTTTTGACGCAGATAGTAGTAGCGGCTCAGCCAACGGCGCAGATATCCGTGAACGATTACTCGCCGTATTCGAAAGCATACTGACACCGATAGAAGGGCGTGTGGCCGCCGCAGACCGGCTTAGTCATCCGCAAGCCACCCCGGTGGAAAACCTGGCCTGGCTGGGCGAAATCCTGGGCACGCAACTACCGCCTCATTGGCCAGAGAAAAGGCAGCGGAGACTCATTCAGGAAACAGGTTTAATTCAGCAATACAAAGGCAGTTTAGCAGGACTTAATCTCGCTCTGGATGTGGTCACCGATGGCGGTGTGCAGCGTGGTGAAGTGGTGGTGGTTGAGAATTTTCGTCTACGCCGAACCATGGCAACCATTCTTGGTATCAGCATGGACGATTCCGATCACCCGCTAACCCTGGGTACCGGCATGAGTGGCAACAGCCTCGTCGGAGAGAGCCTGATTCTCTCTGAAAAAGATGCTCGCACTTTTCTCGCACTATTTTCGCCTGAATTAGCGAATAAAGATGAAGCAGAAATCGTAAAAATATTTTTTGAAGATTACGCTCATCAAATCAGTATCCTGCTGCATGGGCGTGGAATACAACGACGAGACCAGGTGGAGATAACACTTGAAGAGCAGATGCCGGCCCATTTAGTGTGGCGGATTCTGGAAACAGAACATCCGTTTGTTCTTGGCATTGCACCGCTACTGGCGGTGGATACGTTTATTGAAACCACTCCGGATTTTCGCCGGGTGGCATTGAATGAGACCTGGCTCGGCAAAGAAGGGGTGATTAAAAATCCGGCAGCATTTTCGCCGTGGGATATTAATGCCCAGATGAGCCAGAGCTAAACGTGGAGGTACTACATGAGCGCGATGACTGATGATTTATCTACTCTCAAAGAGGATGCAGCGCGATGACTGATGATTTATCTACTCTCAAAGAGGATGCGAGTTTTGACGAGCCGCTGCGCCGGGTTTCCTACGAAGCAGGCATGATGCTGGGGCTGGAGGCCACGCGAGACGAGCAGCGCTATCATCGCCGTCGCCTGAGTCGTCACCAATACTGGCTGCACGGTTTCGGTACAGTGGTTGGCATGGCAGTGAATAAAGATCCTGAAGATCATAGCAATGCTACTGATGCAGTTGGTGTCAAATTGATGGTGAGTCCGGGCATGGGCGTTGATGGTCTTGGTCGTGAAGTATTGATTCACGAAACCTATTGTATCAACCTGCGGGAGTGGCTGGATGCGCAGAGCGAGAGCCATCTGCGAGAAGGTTATAGCGATGCTGATGATCTGCTCTGGCTAAAAGTGTGTGTGCGCCAGAAGGAGTGCGAAGTTGCCGCGCAACCTGTACTGGCGCGTAAGCTTAATCTTAGTAGCGATGCGGTTCAACCCAGCCGTATCGCTGACAGTGTGCAGCTAGAGTTAATTCCTGCGCTACCACCCGCTGACGATGAGCGCTATTTGCCATGGGCACAGCATCCGCCTGTTGCCAACACTGCCGCGACTCTCTCAACTGCAGAACAGGATGAAATCAGCAATGCAGCCACAGCCGCAGAAGCCGATCTGTTATCGCTACATGCACGCCTACTGCACGCGCTAGATGGCGCTGGTATCGATACCGATATGCTGGCAGAAGAACTTGAAGAAGGTGCGCGCATATTGTTGGCGCACATTAGTTTAGAGGTCACCGATATCAATGCGATCGTAGTCAATCCACGGCGAATCTCGATCAATAACCTGGTGCGCCCTTTTGTCGTGAGTGCCAGTCAGTTAGCCTGGCTTGCTCGCCAGCCCTGATTATGGAGGTCAATATGAACGAAATCCTTTTTCATCCCCTGGGTGATGCCGTCAGTGCCAGCGAAGATCTGGAGAAAATCGCTGACATCGATCCTCGACTGATGCGGACGCACTATTTTGACGGGCAACTACTCACCGCAGAAGATCTGACCCGTGACCAGATCTACCTTGATCAACGTCTGCGCGAAGTGGGCCGTGTCCTGGGCAATGGTATTTTATCCGGATTAGCGCTTAGTCTCGATTCACTCAGCGGCATGCTTACACTGGATAAAGGTAAGGCGCTGACGAGTGCAGGACGAGTGCTTGAGCTAGGGCGAACGCTTAGTGTGAGTCTGCACGACAAAGCATTAATTTCACAACTCAACAGTGGCCTTTACCAGCGTTTCAATCGTGGGCTTTATGCGGTGGTTTTACGCTATGTGGATGTTGGCACTGATATCGCCGAAGTGTTCCCTAAAGATCTGGGCGACAAACGGGGGTTTGAATATGCGCTCGTTACTGAGTCTGTGCAAATGGGACTTGTTCCCCTTCCGACTGCGCTCGCCCAACAGCACCCATTGCATGTGCGCGCCAATTTAATGCGCGAATATCTGGGTGATGACCAGCTTCACGGTGTATTACCCGAAGATGCCGTTGCACTGGGTGTGCTGGCGATAAAAGAAGATTCGCCGCAGTGGCTAGATACAGAACTCCTGCGCCATCCTGTTCGCAATGAAGCTGATAAAAATGAGCTGCAAGCTGATCTTATGCGGCAGTATGAAAAGTTACTCGCCGATGTGCTGGCGGCGCGGCGCGGTGGTGGCTTAACAGGCGATTTTTCTGCCCGCGATTACTTCAGCTTGCTCCCACCTGTCGGTACCATTCCGATGGAAGCGGTTGATCCTGTTAATGGCCGACAGGGTTATTTTCCTGAAAATTTTCAGGTCTCAATTGCGCCAGTTCGACAATCCGATGTTGCCTTAATCAAAGAAGAGGCGCTCGGCCAGCCACCGATTGACTTAAGTAGTAAGGAGCCAGTGGATATCGTAATCCTTGCACCACTGAGCAATCAGGAATATGGCCAGTTTGCGCGGCAGCTGGAAACCAATTACGACCCAACTTTACGGCGTTTGCCACAACTCGATCTTTTACGCTTGCGACTCTATCCAACTCAGCTAGATCTTGATACGAGCGCCTGGACCACGATCTGGGACCGAGTCAAAGAAGAAGAGATTTTTTATCAACGGCGTCCAACACGCGCAGCAGAGACACAGATTAGTGCGATTGTGTTGGCGCAAGGCTCCACGCTGCCGCCGTCAATCCCCCCTGTCAGTAGCCCAGCGGATAGTGGCAACTTATTAGAAAGTGAAGAGCAGGTTTTTTTTCGTCGGATCAGTTTTAAGCAACTTGCCAATGAGCGCAGTCCGCAGGACGATGAAGGTAATGATAGCCTTGAAGAGATAAACCTGGAATTCCGTAACGATGCGGCTATCGTTATGGCCTGTCTCAATCTATTGCTTGTCATTGATAGTCGATACGATTCACTGATCTGGCAAACGCTTTTGCACTTAGCCCGTGGTGGCAATCTTGCTGATTTTTTAGTGGCGTTAAAAAATGAAGATACTACTTCAGGCATGGGTCAGCGTGTTGCCGGTGTGGGTGTGAGCTTCGGCCTTCCCGCCACGTTACTAAACCGCTGGCGTTCACTGGATGCTTAATCAGCCCCTTAGGAGTAGATCATGACACTGATTCAGCTGCATAACCCCGCCGCAAGCTCCCATCGTCTGGAGCGGGTGCATATGTTTCCTGGACGCTTCCTGAGCAAAGAGGAGTTTGATCGCAATCAAGATTATGCTGACGCACGTCTTGCACCGCTACTACAGGGTACACCCCCGGGGGTGGTGCGTGGACTGGAGTTAAATCTTAATCTACAGGATTCGATCGGCAGCGGTTTTAGTGTTAATCCTGGTATCGCCGTGGATAGTGATGGTCTGACATTAGGGCTTTACTACCCGTTGCAAATGGAGTGGCAAACACTGATCGAAAATTACCAGGCCCAGTCCGGTATCAACGATGCCAGTGGCGTCTATTACCTCACCCTACATCGTACTACGCGTTCGGTAGATGCACTCGATGTTGAACCCTGTCAACGCGCCGAGTTTGATCCCAGCCGGGACTCACAGTTAGTCGTTATCGGCAGTCTGAAATTACATCGACTCGCGATTGATCCTGATGCCGTCACCACGACAACACAGGGTGAAATTGAAAACTGGATTGCCGCAGACCGTGTCGATGGTCAATTCATGCAGCAACTCAAGAATGCAGTACCTCTCGCGCTATTAGCGATTCGACCTAAAGGCAGTAGTTTTGCCATTCACTGGGTGTCACAACCTGCTGGTCGTTACCCCGCATTAGCCGATAGTGGTTACCATGTTCTGCTCAATCAGGTTAATGCCACCCTACGGCGGGTGATGTTAAAGGCAGCAGATCCGCTCAACAGTAGCATCCCGCTTGCGGATTATCTTAATGCAAACCTCAACCTCAGTTACCTGCCGGCCGCAGGTGAACTCCCATTAGAATGGTTGCAAAACCCCGCTTCTGCCACGCCGTCGCTGCTGTGGTTGCCTAGTCATCTTGGTGTCGATATGGTGCCGGTGCCTGAAGAGGCGGTGCATGAATTAATTCAGCGTCACCTACCGCGTCGCGTAATTGATTTACACCAGCCCGCTGGCGATAAAATCCGTTTACTGTTGGCGGTAAACGAACCCGATTATAAAACCGATCTACTGGATATTCCACCAACAGATACGCAACTAGAATCGGATATTTATCGTTTTTTTATACGCGCTTATAACGCCTGGTTTAAGTGGCGCACTCAATTTGATGTATTATATTATCATAACGAAAGCACTGTGCTTGATGCCGAACAGATCCGCATGCTTGACCTGCCTGAACCTGAACCATCTCCACCATTACCAGAGATGGTGTTTAACGCGCTCGTTGCGCGCGCCGAAAATGAATTACAGGATCCTGCCAATCCAGGCATCCCCTACCCATATAACAAAAGCACGCCGCCGCGTCCCAGCTTTTACACTAGCTGGTTAGTGGGTAACGAAGCTGGTCGTGCTCCTCCGTCAATTCCCACACCGGATCAGGATGGCGTGGTGATTCGCTACGCGATTGGTCTGGTGGAGCTGGAAATGATCGAGAATAAAATTCGGGCGATGCGTTCACGGCTGGAAAAAACCCGCGATTATTTACTCTTACAGCGTCAGCAGCTAGATTCACAAACGGTTGCGTTAGCCTCATTGGCTGGCGGTGTGGCTGGTGATGGTAGTGGCTTACAGGTTGCTCGTTGGCTACCATTCGCTAATCTAGAACCACAATGGGCCAGAAAGCCCGAGTCAACGGCTTCAGTTAGCACCGCAGCAAGTGGTACTGGCTTTAATTTTTCGTTAATGGAACCGGTCAATCTCAGCACCCTGGTAAATGCAGGAACATTTAGTCGTTCACTACTGAATACCTCTAGTGCGACTTCTCGTAACGTCAGTAGTATGGTTCGTAATCGGCCAGCCACCGCATCAGCGTTTGAGCTTAATATCAATCAGTCACGCATGAAGCTGCTCGCCAACCTGCCGAAGAAAGCGTTGACTCGTCCAGCTTTTGAAAGCAAGGAATATCGATTTGGTGTGCTGGACCATATCAATCCCGAAGTGAATGAATATTCCAAGGCTCACCACGCCATGGCTGAACTTATCGTCACCCTGGATAGTTTATTTGATAAAACTGATGCTGCCGCACTGAAAGCGCAATTAAGAAAGGCTGGTAAACTAAAAACGCCACAGGAGGTTGAAAACCTGCCGACTAAAACTGGCGATGACGAAACGGATAAACTTAACCTGACGCAGTCACGCTATGCCGCACTGTTTGAAGCGGGTCAGATACTCACACGTCAGATCGCCATGGTTGAAGCTCGCTACAATAGCATCGAGCGAAAACTGCAACGTAAGCTACGTGATCATGTTAACAAACAGGCTGAAATAAAAAAACTGAGTGCGTTGATCCAGGCGGCGCGTGAGACTTTAGAAGCACGCGACAGTTTGCGTATCGAACAGTTAGGTGATTATGGTGTTTCACAACGTCTGTTAGATGAAGACTGGTTTGATGTCTATAAAAGAAACCTGGAACGTACGCGAATTTTAACCACTGCCGTGCGCGGTCTATATTATGTGCGAGTCCGACAGGCACCCGTATCTACCCCATTAGCCGATCCACTTGAACTGCGTTACGGTAGCAGCCGTGACATTGTACCGGGTTGTGACTGGAGTGAAGATGTGGATGTGGCGGAGGAGCTGGCTAGCTTCTTTGATGCGGTCACCGAAATTCCGATGAGCGACTGGATGGCGTTGAAAAACCTGTTACCGAAGTTGCCACCATTTGCACATTACCCTTATTTAGAACAGATGCGGCGTTTTCGTTTTCAGGCACGGCCAGTTAAAACGCCTATACCGGGTAATACCTCAGTGCTGCAAAGTCGCCTGAAAACATTGCAGTATCAAAACCGTGTCGTGATGCAACAATGGGCTAAAGTCACTCTGCCAACATATACAAGTAGTAGCGTAAAAACGCAAATGGAAGCTGCTCGCATTCTATCTCTGGAAGATCTCAGTTCCAGTTCGGCCGGTCACCTGCGAAAAGATGCGCAGGCGCTGCGTGAAAAACTTGAACAGTGCCAGTACTGTCTGCTTGAGAACCTTAATCAACTGCCTCCATCACTACGTCTACAATGGGGGCAACTGGCCGAAGATGATCGCATTCGCGTTGAAGATGTTTCGTGGTGGCCAGGTCTGGATCGTGCCGAGCGTGATGACTTTAATGCAACACGTACAGTGGCTGAATTGATCGCCTGGTGGTTTCGGCAATTAGTCAATGGTGCCTCGGCGAACAGCCGTAGTGCGATGCGTAATATGATCCGCGCCACCTTGATTCACGCCTCATTGGGTGATCCTCAGGAAATTGTTCGTGGTACCGTTTATGTGCCGCCAGGAGTTTCAAAACTCGGTGAGCGACTACACGTTAAGCTCAACCGTATGCCTGCACCGGGTGCTCAACTACAACTGCTGGACAACCAGCAGCAAGTGGTCGCAATGTTGGCAGTAGAAGATCACACGCCACAGGGGACGCAGGTGAAGATTGTGCAATTGGCGAATGCATCGATTCAGATTAAAACAGGTTTCCAGGTGCTCGCTAATAAACGCAACCGGAAGTTGTTGAGATAGCCAGTGATGGAGCAGGCGTTGCGCCCAGATGATATCGCGATTGGTCAATTGCGGATACGTGGACCAGCCGTTCAGCAACAGCGACTACAACAGGAGATAACGCTGACCAGTTGGCCGCGCGCACATGGTGAAAGTTGGGTGTTTATTCGACAGTTAAGTATCAAAGCCCCCGCCCATCGCCTGTCGGGAGAATTAATTGAGCTCACACGCGATAAGCTAGATAAAGCAAAAGCGCCTGGTAAGCACAGTGATGCCATTCGATTTAACAATCTTACTGAACTACTGGCGTACCTGTTATCGGATCTCGCTAATGGGCGTGCGAAACATTGCTGGTATTGGCAGCGCTGGTCAGCCCTGTTCTCACTACCACCCTCTGCTGCGTTGCGCCACTTATTGTCAGAATACCTCACTGACCTGCCTGCCATCAGTGGTCAACTTCATCAGCTAAAAATGTTAGATGATGTCTGGCTGCGGCTGAACGATGCTGACACCGATCAACTGATTGCTGAGTTCAGCTGTAAGCTGGGTATTCATTTGGCTTATTTGAGTGATCAGCTCCCATCGGGCGAAATAACCACCGTTCCAGAAATTTCGGATCGCCTGTTAAAGCCGCTGTTCGTACGCTGGCAATCGCTATTTAAATGGATCGGACATGAAAGCCCACACCACTTACTGGCGCTGCTGATTATCGCACTGGAAGCTGCACCACTGGCTCTGCGCCACGCACCATCAACATTGATTCGTTACTTAGATAAGCGTCAACGACAGTTTTCAACATTAGCAGCGCATGATAGTCCTCAAAAATTGATTAAACCAGCTCGGGTGAAATCAGATGCGGAAAAATGTTCCGACGTCGCAACGTCAGGCAGTGAGCAGGCAGCAATTATAGAGAGTGACGGCAACTCAGTAGACTCAGCGTCTGATAGAAATAACCGCATACGGAGAAAACAGAATATCCTGTCAACACAGACGTCATTAGCACAACAGGATCTAGACGAACAGGCGCAACAGAAAACAGATAAACAAACAGCTGTCTCAACGCCAGCCTCAATAGCCAATGAGATTGCTAATAGTGAACAGAATGCCATTAATAAAAAACTCGATGTAAAACTAATGTTGAATAATGATATTCTCGAAGGCACCGCCGCCGATGATCATTCGCTTAAAACAACGTCGTCGTCCGAAACTGAGAAAACTGTTATTCATACTCAGCAAGGTGGGCTATTTTATTGCCTGAACTTTCTTAACCGGCCTGAATGCCAAACAATCCTGGCTGAGCACTGGCGAGAGCTGCCTAATGGCTGGGGCTGGTTATACCGGCTCGGTCAAACGTTACAACTTAATCAAGATGACCCCGTGGTTGCTTTTCTCTGCTTGCAACTCGGTTTCGATAACCGACAGGAACTCGAACAACTCGCGCAACTCCCTGCCGCAAGTGAGCTAAATATTTTAGCGCGGCGCTGGTACGCAAAAACAGAGGTGTGGAACAGCGAACTCCTACAGCTGGATGCTACCATCGAGTTTAGCCCCAGCCACATTGACATTCACACGGCGATCAATAATGTTCAACTGCCTGTTCGTCTTGCTGGGCTGGATATTAATCCTGGCTGGTTACCGTGGTTAGGTAAAGTTGTTAACTTTCATTATGACATTTGAGGTTCTTGATGCATCACGCCAAAACCAGGGCTACTCACACATTTCGCTGGCAATCTATCGCTGCTCTATTACGCCTTGGTCTACATCACTTCTGGCATCAGGCGCTGCCGTCGGATAGCAGCCTGCCAGAGATGTTGCTAGAAGAGGCCCGGACGTTACTTGGCGCTGAATCAACGGCTGACTGGAAATCTCTGCAGCGACAGGTAGAGCAGCAATGGCCACCAGGCAGCGGTACATTGGCGCGTTTGATTAACGATTATGATCTCAGCCTGGCGGAGACGTTTCTGGTAACGCTACTGGGTGAAGTAGAGCGGAGTCACTTAATCAGTCTGGTCGTTCGTGAGTTGCAGGCGCCATCGACGCAAGCCCGACCAACCGTTCATCTATGTACCGCATTGATGGATGAGCTGTTTGCTGGTGATGAGATCACTGCACTCAATCTCGCTGACTCAGCGCTGGTGCAGGCGAAAATTATTCGTATCGATGGTGATGGGCCTCAGCCTTTACATCGTCTGTTGCTGTCTGCCGAATTCTGGTCTGTGTTACTGGAGCGAGCGACGGTATGGCCGCAGTGCAGTCTGATTCCTAATGGCAATTCACAACTGTTGCCAGCGGCAGTCCACGATCAACTGCCTGCAATGGCAGATCTGCTTGCGGCTGGCACCGCTCGTAGCCTTATTCTGCGCGGTCAGCCCAATAGTGGCCGGCAACTGCTGGCAAGTGAATTAGCCCGACAACTGGGTTGTCGTGCGTTGTCTGTACCGATAGAGGTATGGAAAAACAGCCCTGGATTTACTCAGGCATGTCGCTATGCAGGTTGGCTGCCAGTGTTACAGCCCAGGCTTGGTCCGGGTGAGATCTGGCGTCCGGAAGGGTTGCTGGAAAAAGTACCGGTGCTAATTTTACTGGGGACAGACGGAGCGGTAGAAAGTCGCAACCTGATTGAACTGACAATGTCACTTCCCACAGAGTCTCAGCGTCGCACTATCTGGCAGGCGGCGCTGAATAATCCAGCACTGGCAACACAATGCGCAGCCAATGCGATGTTGAGCGGGCCTAGCATCGCCACTATCGCCGCCAGTGCAACCCTGCTGGCGCAACGCGAACAGCAGCCGGTCACCATGCACCACATCACACTTGCTCGTCGCCAGCTGGGGGCGGAACGTCTACGTCTGCTGGCGCAACCCGTTGAGCGTGAAGTGGATGGTAATGCCATTGTGCTGACACCGCTGGTGAATGAAGAAATGGAGCGCATCATTAGTCGTGCGTCGCAGCGCGAATCTCTGTGGCAGGGGCTGGGCACAACATTACAGCAGACGGCTACATCGGGTATCCGTGCGCTATTTATTGGTGAAAGTGGCACCGGTAAAACCCTCGCGGCCAGTTATCTGGCAACACGCATTGGTGCGCCGTTGTATCGCGTCGATTTGTCTGCAGTGATGAATAAATATATCGGCGAGTCAGAAAAGAACCTTTCAGCGCTGCTCGATATGGCCGCCGCCAGTGATGTGATTTTGCTTTTTGATGAAGCTGACTCCTTGTTCGGAAAGCGTTCGGAGGGCAAAGAGACCGGTGAACGTTTTGCCAATATGTTAACCCATTTTTTATTAACCCGAATCGAAAACCACCCCGGTATTGTGATTCTGACCTCGAATAATCGTGAACGAATCGATAGTGCATTTACCCGCAGGCTTGACCTGATCGTCGACTTTCCGATGCCGAGTTTTGACGAACGACTGAAACTCTGGAGTAGCCATCTGGGTGAACGTGGCCCAGGCGAAAAGGTTTATCGCCTGCTGGCCAGTTATTGTGATTTTTCCGGCGGACAGTTACGCAATGTTGTCGTGACTGCGGCTGCAGAAGCGGGTAATGGCATTATTTCCAGTCGACACCTGCTTGCCGGTGTTCAAGCCGAATACCGCAAGCTTGGTCGTGATATGCCAGCCATGCTAAATCAACTTAAAAACCTGGATAACCAAGGAAATTGACGATGGATGAGATCCAATTAGGACAAACACTATTGGTAAAACCCGGTGTACCGTTTGAAAAGATTTCTGCCGCGCTCAGTAAGCTGGGTTGGCAGCAACAGCAAGCCGCGCAAACTCCCTTACTAGAAAATGAGCCGGAGTTCAGCAGCTGGTCATGGCAGGGCCATAAACCGTTTGTGATCTACAGTTTCAATCCTGTGGTGAATATGCGAGTACTTGATGTTGCCACATTGCCGCCGGTGATGCGCGGTGCCATTGCCAGCCATATTCCACTACTGGATGATGACATGGTCGCCTCGCTGTTTACATCGGAGAGTATTAGAGAGCGGTTGCTGGCGCTATGGGCTGCAAAAGAGACTGAACGTCTGGATCTGGTCGATGAAACCGCTCGCCTGCAGCAAGATTCGGAGACGGCAATCGCAGAGCAAGCGACAGAGGTGCACGCCCGACTGGAGCAGATAAATCAGGCGCGCGTTGAAATGCTGACAAATCTACGCATCATGACGGAAGCGGCACCACAACTCATTCGACTCCTGCCGAAGAGTGAAACTGTCGAGCAGATGAAGCCTACTCAGGATGACCTGGTGGCACTGTTTGATGAAGATCTGTTGCCTGTGGTCAGCAAGGCAGTGGATGCGATCTATAAAAAGCGGTTGCGTGTTTCCATTGAACATAACACAGAGATTGATCTGTTTGCATCGCCGGCGGGTCTGTTTCGCTGGCAGAATATGCTGAGCGAGAAATTTCCTGGCGGTTATCGTGACATTGCCGGCTGGATGAATCCACAACACATCTGGATGGGCTGGACATTGACCACCCCCGGAGGCGGTGTCGTTCGCTACGATGGCCTGGTATGGGTCAATGGAAACTGGCGCTGGTTACCGAAAATATTTCGTTATCTTGTCCCTTATCTGATGGATCAACCGAGAGCCTACGCAGGTAGCCACTAACCATGCCGGATCATGCCAGCGAACTGCGCAGAAGAGGCGAAGACTCTACCACTGAGTCATCGTCTGCTCATCGTTCCAGCGAGCAGGAAGCAGCAGCAGATCAAACGAGCATTCCCGCCTATCTAGGCGGTGAGCCACAACGTGAGCAGGCGACCCTCAATCTGTCACTGGCCAGTCAGCAAACCGCCGAAGCCGATGAACGATTAAGCCAGGAGATGGAGAGCATGTCTCTGGATGGCCGCGCCAATTCAGAAGCGCCGACTTCATCGTTATCCTCTGAAACCAGCGATACGATTACAGATGGAAGCGAAGCAGCATCTGTAACTGAAGCAGCTAGTGAAAACGAGACAGAAACTGAATCGGAATCGGAAGCAGAAACGGAGGAAGATAGCGAAAGCGCCGGCGACGAAGAAAACGCAGAGACAGAAGCAGATAGCAGAGCCGGTGCGGGCGAGCAGGCTGAGGAAGATGCTGAGGAAGAGACAGAAACGCAGGAAGAGCAGGAAGCCAGCAGAGAGGGTGAAGGTGAAGTAAGCCGGAGCGGCGATGTGGCAGCACAAGGCCAGCAACGCAGAACGGGCGAATACGCTAAAAAAGGTCGCGATGAGATAGTCGCCATCATGCCGAAGTTAACACCAATTCGTACTCCCTATGTGCCCTCACCACCCAAAGCGGCGCTGATACGGCGAGATGAAATTCTCAAGCGCACCGGATCACCACCGGAATATCACCATGCACTGGTGCGACAGAGTGCGCAGCGCACTGCGCAGGCGGCGCGCGATGCTCAACGCCGCATGCTTTTTAATATCGGTAACCTCGGTATGAACACACGGATTTCGATCGAGGAGATGGCGGTCGAAGTACAGGGTGTCACAGCAGCAGCGGTTAAACAGATTAATGATGCAGTGGATCAATCGATGCGCGATATCGACCTTTCATTGGCCAAAGAGCAGGCGCACATTACCGAACAAAATATAAAAACTGGCGAAGAACTGCAGGCAAGCCGTGATCGCATTATGCTGGAGATCACCGCGAATCTCATGGAAGGGTCAGAGGAGATTCGACAGGCAGCCGAAATAGCAGAGGCGCGCTTTAATGAAAAAATCCCGCAGGCGGCTGGCTATATTAATGATATCCCTACATCCGGCATTGCTGCGCAGTTACCTCAGCCCCCTAACCCTCAGAGCACAGCCGGCGGTGGCAACCAGAACAGTGAGCAGCCTGCTGGTGGAGGCGAGAGTGGCGCAGCTGCACAGAGTGGCAACCAGGAGTCGACTCCATCCTATCGTGTAATGTCGAAAGCCGAGAAGAGATTAACCCACTTTATGGATATACAGTCGGGGATTATTTCCGAGAAAAGCAGTAATGTTAAAACCTATCTCCTGTCACGTGCTTCACCCGTGCTGGAGGGAATGGCTGGACAGGAGCAGACAAGACTCGTCACAAATGCGGGTGAACATGCCACGCGCCTTTCTTCAGATGCAAACAAGGCCCAGTTTACAACACTGGTGCTGTCATTAACGACACCGGTATCGCAACATCATGAACAGGATGAGAGTCAGTCAGTTGATGAGGTCAGCAATAAAAGCGACCAACAGCTGACAGAAACAGAGGCGGCGGTGCGTAGTGCACGTCGCATAATTCAGAACAAGGGTAAGCTGGCGAAAGAGTACGCCGACCTTGATATGCGCAATACCCTCACTAAAAATATTCGCAAGAGTGGCAATAAGACCGCACAGGGGTTACGGTCGCAGGCGAGTTCGGCGGAAACCGCGTTAAACAATTCCGCAGCACAAATGGCCGAAGCCTATCGTGACCTGGTACGCCGTCTGGATGCGCTGCTGCCAGCAGAACAATTTCTTGACTCCCGTAATCTCCTTCCCAAACTGATCGTCGCACGCGATAGCGCCTTTAAACTGCAACAGCAGCATGAAAAAGCGGCGCAGCAGCAGGCCGATATGACGCTGGAAAAAATGGATAAGATCAAACGCGATCAGATCAACTCCATTAGTAAGGCCGGGCGCGACAGCGTCAACAGTATGGAGGATGTGGTCACACGCACCAGCTTCGATATGTCGATGTTCTCCTCGCAGATGACCGGCGAAATGAGTGCAGGTGCCATCCAGGGGATTACCGCAGCGCAGGAATACGCGACAAGAATGGCGGAGGGGATTATCGAGTCTAGAGATAAACTGGACGATGAAGGGCTACAACAGGTCGATGCGATCGCGGTCGGTTTTTTAAATGGTGCAATCAGCGCTGCCGCACAAAGCCAGTATGGCGCGCTGGAAAATTTTGTCAAAGAGATGGAAAAAGTCGGTGACAAAGGTTCGCTGACCAAACCGATGATGGATAGCCGTGCAGATCTCGAACGCCGCGCTTCGGCGATCGACAATGCGATGCCGGGGCAATCACTGGCTACTGCCGGCGGGCTTGCACTGTTAAGTCCGATTGCGGCCGGCGTCTATCTCTATTGTAGCGATGGCGATGAAAATGTCGTTATCGAGAAACTGGGTAACCTGATGTGGCCTGGGGTGCTTGGACTGGAAGATGTGTTCAACACAATCTACCCCAGTCCCAGTCTGCTGCGCCCACGGATTCGCTCAGAACTGGGTAGCCCGGAAAAATGGCATGCGCTGAATCTACTGAGTACCAGTGCGCGGGTGCGTGGCTATGCCCGTATGTCAATAGCCAATTACTCCACTGGATGGTTCGATTATAATCGCGCCGCACGTGAATCCGCACTGCAGGGACTAAGCCAGGCCGAACGTGATGCCGTTGCAGCTTTTAATCCTCGGCTTATTGAAACTACACGCACCAATCTGATCAGCGGATTAAACGAACATCAGGGCGCGATTGCGACTGCATACCTGGATCGTAACCGTGAACGTGCCGTCGCTGCACGCACTCGTGAATCGCTCGATAAGGCTCGCGGTCAGGGTGAGTGGGGCTGGATCTTCAGTGCTCAGTCTGCCCAGCGCCGTTCGGACGAAGCCCGCGTTACTGTGATGGCGAATATGCGCGGCGTGTTGCAGCAGGAACTAGCGGTTGAATCGGCTTATCTCCCGCGCGAGGTGATCGACCGCAGCACCCAGCGGGTGCAGAGTGAGTTTGCCTCGTTAACCGATCCGCGCCGTCGTGCGGCGAGTGCATTTTCGCCCGAGGATGCACAGGCCGCGATGACGCGCTATGCGACATCGCCACATCTATCCGCCATACAGGGGTGGGGCAGTGCACGTATCGAACGGGTTGAGATGTCTGATGATGCCAGCCAGTACATTAGAGACCTTGTCAGGTATGGCCCTGAAAGCAATGAAGCACGCGCCTCGCGTGGTGTATTTGAATTCCGTCGTGCACAGGGTGACAGCACCCTCGGGATTTTTGATGACCTTTCGGAAACCTCGCAAACCCGTCTCAGTGATGCGTTTGAAAATCGACAGCTCGCGACGCTTGAGCGTCAGGTACGCGAAGCGCGAAACCCTCGGGAACGCTCGCGTTATCAGCGCCTTTTAGACGAGGAACGTGGCAAGCATCGTGTGCGTATGCAGATGATGGCGCGACGTCTGGGTGCGCCGAAGGAGATAGCGAATGATCCCGATCCCGCTGCGGCGGAGCGCTGGATGGCTGACCAGGTTGGTGGTCTGTTCGCGCGGGAAGATGATTATGTGGGGAATCGCCCAAGCCATGCACGTTATGGTCAGGAGATGATCACCAGTGGTCGCGCCAGTCTGGTGGCGAGCGTGCAACTCGCTACCGAAGGTGCCGGCACCCATGAGGCTTTGTTGCGTCGCGCCTATGGCGATCGCTCGCGTGCGGAGATTGATGCCGCCAATGCACAGTGGGCAGTGGAAAATGGCGGTGAAAACATGGAGGAGATGCTGGGGATTCAGCGCCGCAGTTGGGGTGCCAGCGATTATGGGCTAATGGCGCTCAGTCCTCTCGCCTGGTTTGCGACACGTTCCCCGGAGGTATCGGGCGATCTGGCTTTTGAACTGGAGCGCCTTTCCCGCGGTAACCGCGAAACAGATCTTGACCATGTGCAGTATGCCGGTTTGCATTACAACCAGGAGCGGGTGCGTGGTGCTGGTTTCCTCGCGCGTAGCAGTATGCGCGGTACGCCAGAGCAACAGAACCTGGATGGCCGACGAGATCGTCTGGCACAGACCATTCTTGATGCCGCCCGCGCCGAAGCGGCGCGTCAGGGAAACCCCGATGCTATTGCTGCATATGAGCGAAACCCCGGTGCTATTTTTAACCCTGACGGCTCTATCGACCCTGTCGTTCAGGCACTGGCCTTTAGTACAGATGGTAGCTTTTTAGGTAATACGTCGCAGCTTCAGCACTACACCCAGAGCGTCAGCCTCGCTGCCGAATCCTATCGTAATGAAATCGACCGCCAGGAAAAAATGCTTACCACCGGTATTACCGTACTGGCACTGGTGGCTTCGGTGGCATTGATGTTGATTCCCGGTGTCAATATCGTCGCGGCCGGGATTATTACCGCTGTAATCGCCGGAGCCGCCACCATTGCAGTGAAGGCGGGGATGCGTGGTGAACGTTACGGCTGGGAAGAGGCGGCCACCGATGTTGCAACGACTGCGATTGAAGCGGCTACAGCAGGATTCGGGGGCGCATTGGGTGGCGGACTGGGTAAGTCAGGCGCACTCGCGGGGATTGGCGAGGCATTAAAAGGGAGCCTCGGTTCGATCGGTTCAGCGGTGGCGCGTGAAGCCTTCGTGAGTGCAATTAGCAGCGGTGCTCAGATCGCACTGCAGGATGAAGTGTGGCAGGACGGGCTGGATCGTGGCCTCGAACGGGTGCTCAATGGAGCGGTGAAAGGTGCGGCGGTAGCAGCCGTAACGGCGGGCGTATCCGAAGGACTCACCAGCAAGCTTGGCCGTTCGATGAGCCCCGGTGATCTCGGTCCGAGCGACTTCAGCCGCATGCAGAAACTCGGCAGCGCGCTCGGCCCCAACGGTAGTGAAATCTTTCAGGAAAGTATCGCTGAACTGTTCGGTTCAGCCGTCGGTGAAACCGCGGGTGTCATCACCGACTACGCCACCGGAAAGTTTGAAGGAAAATTTGGCGACGCATTGAAACAGATCGGACAGGCGGGGCTGCGCGATATGGTCTCCGGCACACTGCGCGCAGGGGCCACCAGCCAGAATAAGGCGCGTTACCGACAGTTGTTAGACGTTGCCCGTAGCGGTGAACCGATGAGTCCGTCAGACCAGCGCGCACTGCGTCTTGCTGCGATCTCGGCCGGTGTGATGAACTATGATGATGGGCCAGAGAAAATTCGCGCCGAGATCGATGCTGGCCGTGAACTACTCGTCCGCCTGCCACAAGGTCTGCGTGAGCAGGCGTCGAGTTATGACCTCAACACGCTACGAAATATAGTAAGCATGATCGATGCCGGTGACCTGGGCAGCCAGGGCGATCGTAGTAAATTCCTGCGTGACCTGAACGATAGCGTGCCCGACCTGGATGGCCGCGCACTGATGCGTGAAATGGAAGCGGCGATTGCCAGTTTACATCCTGCCGATGAAGCCGATGCGCCCGACACGGCGCAACAGGCGCGCATTCGCCAGCAGCTCGCTGCCGGAATGGATCCTGAATTACGTAATGTCATGGATGACGTCCGTATTGAAGGGATGGAATATCTGACCGAAGCCGATCTACGTCGCGCCAGTGAAATGATTGCGCGAGGTGAGTTTGACTCCGCTACGGCTGATGCACTGTTCCGTCAGGCCAGACTTGAGAAACCGGAGCTTAGCGAATTCGCCTTTTTACGCAGCCTGGCCGATGCAACGGCAACCTCTCATCAGGCCCAGGCACTTAAAAAGATTCAGACGCAACAGCGCCATAGTGAAGTGATGGCGGCACTGTCGCCAGATGGTCGTAAGGTCTTTGCCGGTCTACCTGCTGAATCGCTCAAGCAGATAAAGAAGCTACTCGACCGGGAATCAATGGGCACTGCACATGAGCAGGAGGCACTGTTCCGCGAAGCGCAGCAACGTAACCCGGAACTCACACGTGCCCAGTTTGATGGCATGCTCGCCTCCGCAGTGGCTAAAGTAAAAACGGAACATGCAGTGGCGCGAGATCAGGCGCGGCATAAACGTCAGCAGCAGATGAGTAATGTGCCGGAGCATCTGCGCGGTACACTGTCGGTGTTGCCGGAGGCTTCATTGGTCGATCTGCATCTGCGTCAGATGGAAGGAACCATCTCGCCCGGTGAACGCGTGCGGCTGGAAGAGGCAGCGCTGCGTGAGAACCCCGACCTTGATCTTGATACGTTTTGTCGCGCCATTGATGAAGCGGTACAGCAGGGTGCGCCGATTCGTCCCACAGATGATGAATCGGCACAGATGCGTCGTGAGATGCTTGCGGCAGTGCCTGCTGAGCAACGCGCCCAACTTTCAGACGTGCCAATACTGGTGATGCGCCCCGGTGACTTTGAAGCTTTTACCCGCTCGTCCAGTGGCAATGCGGTGACATTAATCCTGCAGGGTGAACCGGTCATTGTGATGCGTGAAGGGGCTAGTCCGCGTGTGTTACGTGAGGAAGGGATTCACGCCCTGCAGAGCAAAGACCCTCGCTGGAGCGAGCGCCTCGGCGCACTCCGTGAAAGCGATTTACAGCGCTGGGATGAGCTACCTCTCGCACAGCAGATGGCGCTGTACCGAAATAAGATCGATATCGAAATCGATGCCCATGATCGTATGATAGACGGGCTCGCCGAACAGTTGCGTCGCAGTAGCGACCCGGCGGAACAGGCGCAACTGCGTAGTGAGTTAGCGCTCGCGCAGGCCACCCTGAGCAATCTGCAACGTCGGCATGCCGAGGTGGCATCAATTGGGCCGATGCAGCGTCTGCAGATCGAAGCAGGCCTGTTGGCGCGGCCACAGTGGCTGGATCAACCGGCGCGGCTGTTTAGTAAAGGCGAGCCAGCCACCGGGCCACCACCTGTGCAGAAAACCCGCGAGGAGTTGCTCGCTGAAATGGTGAGTGATTTAACCCCAGGCGGCACGCAAGCCACCGCAACTCGTAAACTCATCGATAGTATCGATGTGGAACAGCTCAATCGTCTGGCATCACTTGAGTTGTCACCTGCCGATATGCGCAAGGTGTTGCGTAGCCATGATACGGCGGAAGGGGTTGCGGGCATGATCGATCAGCTCAATCAAGTGGCTGATGTGCTGCCAGCAGATCAGCGTACTCAACGACTGGGTGAGTTGGTCGCCAGACGTGATTTCACCGAACTCATCTCGCTACTGGGTGTCACTGTACGCAGCGCACCCGATGTGACCAGTGCCGCACAATTCGTTGCAGCGGTGCTCACCCTGAGAGGCCATCACCTCGATGTAGCCACTGGCATCAATCAACTACTCGAGAGGGCTGGAGCAGAACAGGCTAGTGATTTCGCGCGCCTGATGGATAGTATCGGCAGCGAAGGGCGGCAATCACTGATTAACCTGATGGGTGAAATGCGTTCTACCTTTGATGCTCTTAAGCTCGATAACAGCGATAGTTTCGCAGCCATCGCGGGTCTTATTCGTATCGCCAGTAGTGGAGATGTAGATCAACGTGTTGACCTCTTCAATCGCACGCACAATTTACTCTCTGCACTGGCAGAACTGCCCAGTTCGGCTGCACATCGCAAGGTAGTTAATCATATTGTCGATGGCCTGATTAGCGGTAAGGATTCACTGGCACACGCACTGGATATTCGCGCGGCTTCCCGATTACTGGAAAAGAGTAAATCGGCAGCAGATGCACTTGAACGTTTTACTGCATCGCTTAGTGAGGGCGGTTCGCTTACCGGTGGGGATGCTTTTCAACTTCACTTGCGCGATAAACTCAAAGAATGGCCAGATTTCAGGGAAAAATATAGTGACTTTGCCACAATGCTTAAAGATGTCACGAAGGATACACTCAGGACGGCCACTGATGAGATGCGCGAGAAACAGACCGCCGCACTGGCCGACCTTGAACCGTGGTTTACTTACATCACCGGCACTGACTGGTTTTCTGCCAGAGTCAAAGAAAGTGGTAGAAACCACGGCGATGAAGCCCGGTATTTACTTGGTGATATCATCAAGAGCGGGCTGCGTAGAGGCACAGGCGTTAACAGCCTCGATACTCTGCGCCACATCATGCAGGAAATGCGGCAAAAAATCGTCGAGGTAGATGGCAGGCCTAAGTTCAATGAGGAAGTTAAAAGAGAGATGGCGCGGCTGGGGTTCAGTGAAGAGGCCATCGCTCAGCGTGAAAAAGATTTTGATTCAATCCTCGCAGAAAATCGTGCCGCAATGGGTCGTGAAACACCAGAAGTGCATCTGGAAAACTTAGTACGTCAACGGATTGAATATCAGCGTATGATCGATGCCGCAGAACAGCTTGCACACGCAAGGTATCCCAGCGACGCGGCGGCGCGCAAGGCATTGATTAATGAAATGACCAGTGGCCTGCGTCAGAAAGTCACCGAAACCGTTGGGGAGATTGCCGCCACGCGTGCCATGAATAGCGATGAGCGTTTCAAGGGGTTTTACCTGCATAGTGGTTTCGAGCAGGGCATTGGCTTTGACCAGGTGTGGGTGCGTTTCGGGCCTGACGGTAAGGTTTCTGAAATCATGATTGTCGAAGCGAAAGGGCCAGGTGCCACCACGCAGAAAACGCGTACCAAGGGTGCGCAGATGAGCGCGGAATGGGTGGCAAGAACCGCAGCACAAATGATCATGCGAGGGGATGATACCGGTATCGGCACTATGATCATTGATGCGCTTCAAAATGGTCATCCACCCGTGGCTGGTGTTGTGATACAGGCTAAAGACCGTAGTGGTACAGCTGGCGACATTAGCGCTGCGACGGGTGCAGATAAAAGTAATTTCCGTTACGATCTGAACGATCTGAACCGTCATTCAGTGATCAAGACCACGACCACCGATCTTGCACAGGATATTCAGGGTCAAATTTCATCGCTGGATAAAGCACACTATCGACTTCAATATGATCAGGCCGAAACCATTGATCTGATTACGCACGCAAGAAGACTAAAACTGAGTGACAATGAAATAGCCGATCTGTTAATTGAAGGGTCGCGTATCTCTCATCCGATTGAGGCGAAAAATTTAAAGACATTGATGGAAAGCGTAGCAAGTATTATCGTTGATAGTACTACAACCGGATTGTTCAGGCGTGAAGCCAATACTGGCATCTATACGGAACTAAAAGTGCCGATGCAGAAACGCTTTGTCTTACGTGCTGCGCTTGAAGGTGGTATAGGGCTGGAAGGATTAAAAGTTAGAATCGTAAGAGATCCCGAACTGCTTGGTAAAAATATCTTTGGTTACACTCACCCAAATGGCATGATTGATCTCTATCCCGATGCCTTTACCAACCTGGAGGATCTCATTAAGACACTGGGCCATGAACGCACTCATGTGATGCAGATCGAAATTTTCGGTCACCCCAATACGTACGGTGATAGAATGATCGAACAGTTGAATTTAAATGAAATTGCTGCCCACGGTATTGAAGAGAGTTTCTGGAAATACTATTTACAGAATAGGTCCGGGCGCCTGATGAGATTTGAATGAATGTGACAACGCACAGTTATCTTGACTGGATAAAGCACCTGCCGATTAATGATGATGACCTGGCAACGTGCACATGTCTCTGTTGTGGGGCAACAGGACTCGATTATCAGTACTTCGGTTTTGAAGATTCTGAGTTCGGCTGGAAAATCGTCTGGTGCAAAACCTGTAATGTTGGCATCCAGATTTCAAGAACCATCATCCCTGACAAAACTGATGCGCTTATCGATCAGACAGAGCGAGACCGTTTTCTTGAGCAGCATAAACGACTTGTTTTGATCAGCTAACAGGCATTTTAAATCATTTGTATTGCCAGATGAGATATTCGAATTGACACTATCCATTTTTAGTTGTCGTCACGCTTCATTGGTGTTAATTTGAAGCTGTTATAGAGCACTACTGCGGTGTTAACGCCTAGCGGCCCGATGACGGATGGGAACAACTAAGCGGCAACGCGTGTCCCTGTCTGACCGAGTGTAGGAGTGGGGTGATACTGAAAACATGAAGATGCACAGAACGGAACGATAGTAGAACAGTGTGTGAGTAGGTCTTCAAGGTAGTATTCTTGGTGTCCGTAATTCTTTCGCAATGAACTGCAATTGAAACAAGTAAGTCTTTGGATTGTCCAGGCCTCAAAGTATAAGCTCCGCCTCCTAAGGGCTATCAGATCTCGAATCTGAACCCGTCAACGGCATCGGCGGTAGGCTGGTGGGATTAGCGAGTCACAGCACGTGAAGTCTGAGATAAGCCCCCACCAGCACGCTCGCTATATCTCGCATCAAAGCTCAAAGACTTCGCTATTTAGTAGTGTTGACTCTTCATCATAATGCTCCAAATAGTGAAGCTGATGCATAAGGTCAGTATTTTTTGCGGTTTAAACAGGCGTAAATAGTGGTGATCTATCCGATCTTTTGAAGAGTTTTAGGGGGTATTTTCGTACTCCACTCACGAACCACAGACGAGGCGGCCGTGGACAACGCCAGGCAATATAGAGTGTGTTTGGTGTGGCATGAAACTGTTAAAAAACAGTGGAATATGTGGCTTGTGATTGTCTGGTGTGGTCTGGAAAAATGGTGCCGAGGAGAGGACTTGAACCTCCACGGGGTTGCCCCCACTAGCACCTGAAGCTAGCGTGTCTACCAATTTCACCACCTCGGCGTGTTGAATTCGCGGTTGCGTTTTCATGGTGT
>DRLG01000302.1 GCA_011053135.1 Chromatiales bacterium | reverse complement strand
ACTGATACGTTTCTTTTTTATCGGCAGCAGATCTTCATCGAAAATACGCAGTACTGCATCATGAACATAGTTGGCAAATAGTGCGCCGAAGGTGAAGGCGGTGTCGAGGAGTCGTTGCGGTAGCGGCTCTTTCTTTTTCGAGACTAGGCTAAGTACGGCTGTGCTGCCAACATTGCCTCTAAGTGGAAAACTAACGCCGCTATTCAGGCTATATTTTCTAGCTTTGAGGATATACTGGCGCGTACTTTTGTCGTCGATATGGCGGTTGAGTGCCATCTCATCCCAGGTGATAGGTGTGTGGTGGGTCTCGGCATAAAGTAGAGTCGGGTCTGTTTTGATCAACCCTTTTTCACGATAAAGGGTCTGCCACGCATCAGGGTAGTTGTTGATTTCAATCATGTCCGGGCGGGTTAAGGCTGTCGGAATTGTTGCGCAGTAGCTGAAAAAGTCGAAGCCGGTGAGCTGGCAGAATTCAGTACACTGAACATTGATCTCATCAAGTGAGCGCGCCTTCGCCAGGTTCCTGGTAAGCCTGTAAAGGTCTTTATGTGTAATTTCTGTTGCCATCTTGCTCACCCTGGTCAGCCGTTGTCGCGATACGGTATTTTCGAAGTTGTGTAAGAATGGGATCTGAGGGACGCAATCCCTGCGCCCCCTTTCTAGCAGCTCCCTCCTTTTATACTTCCCTGTGGAACCTCTGAGTCTATTGTGTATGCCACTACGCGCCAGTTTTCAGAGACAACTCTGATCATGGGTGAAGTGAGAAAATATAGATGTGAAAAAGTACCCGGCCCGCGTGTGATAAATTACCATTGTCGATAAGGTGGGGGGTGAGTTAGTCGCTGGACTGTTTTGAGTAGTGGTGTGAGGTGCGTCCCTGCGCCTCACAACACGCTGTTTTGGCTAGCAGATCCAGATGCAACCCGTGCTTCCACAATACCAGCACGAGGCGACCACAGTGTCGTGGTTGCCAAATGGCAATACCTTGGATGTCTTGATGACTTCGCCATCAACCCCTCTTGGGTCGCTGCGGATGTCGGCAAGGATCTCCTTTACGCTGCCTTTGGCGGCGGTAGAGGTACTATAGTCAACATTGGCATCAGTGGCCTGTACGCTAAGCGGCAGGGCAACAAACATAGCAAAGATGGCGGCAGTCAGGTTTTTTTTGAATGTATTGCGCATCGTCTTTATCCTCCTCAGGAATGAATAATAGGCATGAAGGTCTGAAAACCCTCATGGCTAATGGCATGGTAGGGAGAGACGAGGAATAACTCAGTGAACCCTTGTACCGGAAGTGTGTGAACTTTTAACTAAAGTTAATTGCGGGTAAAGAACGGTGTGTCTGGGGGGGTGTTAGCTAATCAGGAGTAGAGAAGCAATAGCAGGGAGGCTGGTTTTGATGTCAGTGATCATGCGTCTGTTGTTGTCAGAATAGACTACATTTTATCTGGCTCATGGTAAGGGGGGCGCATTTAGAATGAGAGTGAGAGATGGGTGAAAAGGGTGCGCTCCGGCAGGAGGCGTGTCGTGGCAATATCGGTGTTATGATAAAGAAAAGCCTTGTCCAGCAGGTTTTTGGCTCCGATAGTGACACGTCCAAGGCGATTGCTTAGTCGGAAGCTGACAGAGGTGTCGAACACCCAGAACTGGTCGGCGCTAAAGGTCGTAGTGGTTCCGGTCTGGATGACAGTAGCAAACTCCCCTTTTTGTTTAACTCTTGTGGCTGAGATATTGGTTGTGAACCCATTGGCGGAAAATAGATTGATGCTGAGTGGTAGTTGCTGAGTGGTGAGGTTGGGTATTCCTACCGTTCCGTCTCGCTTATCAAAGCTGTAGGTCGCTGGACGTCTGAAAGACTCATATTGGTACTCTGCGCTGGCGGCCAGCCATTTGAGTGGCGTCCAGTAGGTGTAGGCACGTCCCGTCTGCTCTGCCCAGTCTGCCTTAAAGGTTTTGTTTGTCTGTGCGGCAAGAAAGGGGACTTCAAGATTGCGTTTGGAGACCTCGATGCCGAGGTAGAGTGTTTCCAGGTTTTTCTCCAGTGCTACGCCGTAACGGCGGGCATCGCTGCCACTGATGTCATCAAAGAACTGGTTAAACCCTGCCACCTGGGTCGGTTCCACGGTCTGGTTGGCCACCAGGCTGCGTGCCATGGTACGGAAGGCAGCTGCACGTAATGTCGTGCTGTTATTCAGCTGCCAGGTCAACCCTAGCTTGGGGTTGATCTGTGTTTCAACCCTGGCCTGGGTGGTGACATCATCGATACTCAGGCCAGTCGTCCAGGTGAGTTTCCCCTGCTCGATATGGCTGTATAGATAGCCGTTATGGTGGCGGATTTCAGAGGCTACCGGAATATTGGTTGAGCAGAAAGGGGGGCAGAAAGGCGTGGGGAAATTGACATCGATAACCTGGTTTTTATCTGAGCGATAGGTGCCCGCTCCGCTAATAATACTATAGCCCTTTTTAAAAAGATGGTGCTGTAGTTCAAAGGTCTGCCCTGACTCCGAAAGATCAACGGTGAGTGACCTGGGGACGGTGCCGGATGGTGGGGCCAGGTTGAGATCGGCATTGTCCCGGGTGTGCTCTTCGTGATCATTGCTGATTGCTGAGAAGAGCAACGTGTTACCCGGCGCGAAATCATGGCGCATGCCGAGCCGTAGAACACGGCTATCGATAAATCTTCTTTCACTACTGGAGAAGAGCGAAGGGGCGTAGCGCAACGGTAGGTCGCCTTGTGATATTTGCGTATCACGGTACTCAAACTGCACGCTGGTTTTGTGTGACAGGGCTGTCTGTAGAAAGAGATTCTCGATCTTGCGATCCCGATCCTGATTGGGTCGGATCCCTTCATTGTCATCACGAAAGGTGCCGATGCTATAGGAGTAACGCCCGATGACAGCGGCGTGAACAAGGTCACTGCTGCGCGTTGTGTAATCTTGTCCGTGTCTCTGCTCGCTATCCTGTCGCGCCGCGATGCCGTTTAGTTGCAGCGAAAAGCGGTCGCGGGTGAAGAGAGGGTTGAACTCATTGGCGGTAGCGCTGGTGGGGCCAGCGCCATCGAGGATGCCGAGAGAGCTCTCCGCCAGTTGCGGCTGAATCGGGTTCAGGTTGAGCGGCTGTAACAGCTGCGACTGCAACAGCTCGCTGACCCGCGCAATCTCATGGCGCGGTAGTACCGAATAGGAGTCGGCCAGCAGGCGATGTGCCGAATGGTTACCGGGATCTGTATTGAGCGACTTCCACCCCTCACTTAATGCGAGCTGCTGAAACCCCAGGTCATTATAGATGCGAGCCAGACTGCTGCTTCGCGCCGCCTGATCCTGATCAAGGAGCAGGCGCGAGCGGTAAACGGCGCGGTTATCGTTGAGCTGAATTGACTGCTGTAGATCCTGCAGCGCTCCTACGGGATTATTCAGCGTCTGTTTACGGATCGCATCATAAAACCACGGCGTGGGGTCATTCGGGTCAAGAGACTTGGCGAGCATAAACTGATCGGCGGCGAGGTCGTTGCGCTTCTCTTCATAGTAGGCCTTACCGAGGTAGCTGCGGATCAACGCATTGGCGGGACTCAACGTAGCGGCGATCTCGATTTCGCGCCGCCCATCGCCAAGCTCTCCGTCACGGATCAGCGCCAGCCCGATCCCAAGGCGGGGGAGGGGGCTGGCCTGAGCGAGGCTGATGGCCTGTTCAAAATAGCGCCTGGCACGTTGGGTATTAAACTGGCCGAGATGGGCAAAGCCGAGAATGGTGAGAGCGTGTGCCTGCTCAGGGTTGATGCCGAGCGCCTGCTGCGCCACCTGCTCGGCCTGATCAAGGTCATCCAGCGACAGCAGCAGCTCGGCCAGCCGGGCCAGCAGCAGGCTGCTATCGGGTGTGACATGGAGCGCGCGCTGCAGGGTGTTAAGTGCCGCCCGTAGATCAAACTGCGCCTGCTGTGCATATGAGAGGGCGATCGCCGTGGTGGGCGTGGTTGGGTTCAGGGTAAAGGCCTGGGTGGCTAGCGCCAGCGCCTCATCGTTACGGTTCTGTGTCAGCGCAATGATCGACTGCATCGCATATGCAGCTGCGTTGTCAGGCCTCAGTTGCACTATTTTATCGAGCAGCGCCCGCGCTTCCGCCGCCCGCCCAACGCTCAGTAGTCGGTCGGCTTCCAGGGTGAGGGGGTGAGAACGCAGGGCGGAGCGGTCGATAATACTGGGGTAATAGAGCGACCACTGCACCGCATCTTCTGGCCTGATGTCGAGGCGTCTTAGCGGCGCCTCACCAGCACGAGCCGAGGCAGATTGACCGTTGGTGAGCAGCAGCGCTCCCTGCTCATTTTCCAGCGCTACACGCCCTTCGATGACGCTGACGATGGTTTCACCGTTCTCTACCCGGATCACAAACTCAGTCCCTTCCACCGCAGCGTTAACATATGGGGTCTTGATCTTCAGTGCGTTGGGTGTGCGGGTAATAAAATGCACCGCGCCCTTCAGCAGATCGAGCCAGGAGCTCTCTTCGCTTTCACCGCTTAACACAATGGTGGTGTTTTGATCGAGACGGATAATGGTCTCGTTGGCCAGTTCTAGCGCTGCACGGCTGTTTTCGCGCACATGGATCATGTCATTCGCGCAGTAGCGCTGCCCCTGCTCGACATTTTTCCAGCGGTTTTCGTGAGCCGTTTTTGCTTCAACCTTTCCCTGAACTGAGATAATTCGAGCAACCCATTCATCGCACTGCGCTGCTGCTGATACAGAGGATGAGGCCGATATGGTGAGCAGACAGAAGGATAGCCACAGCCATAGTCGTTGCGCGCTTCGTGGTCGGTGTTTCATGGAGTCCGTACCGCTGTCGATTGATAAATTGATACTGCTCTCCCTCTCAATATTCCTGTTCTACCGCCTATTCCTGCTAGAAACAACCATGTGCTCTATATGTGAATGCCGATTGGTAAGTGTGATGAAGCTACCGCGGCTGCTCTAATCAAATAGAAATTTACTGAATGTAACGAAACCTTTTCTGGAATAGTAGGTTATATTGATATTAATATTTTGTTTTTTGTGGAGCGCATGCGCTTATGTTCGGTGCGACTGCCTGGCCGGAGGCTGACAGAGGTATCGAAAGCTTGGAATTTGCGCGGATCTATCTCTTATTGTCGGCCTGAGACGACAGAATTGCAGGGTCATTTGGTGGCGATATTGATGATTCCACACCATGGGTGGGCCGGTTGAGTGCGCTGAAATTGCTGGCAGAGCTGGCTGTAATAGTTTGACGGGGGGTCCTGGCTGGCGTCTATGATCGTTTTGAATAAAGCATCGGCATCAGACCAGTTGCCCGCCTTAAATAGCTGCAGGGCGGTGGCGAACTGTTCGCTGAGCTGCCGCTCTGCCTCGCTGGCGTCGCTGCGTCGGCAGATGAGTTCATGCAGGGTGATCGGGCGCGATTTTCCTGCGAGGATAAACGTCCCCATCGGGCGGACCTGAAAATCGTCCAGCCCCTGGAGGATGTCGTCACTCACGAGCAGGCGGGTGCCGAGCTGTTTATTCATCCCTTCGATACGTGAAGTGGTGTTGACGACATCTCCTGTCGCTCGGTATTCAAGGCGTCCCACGGCTCCAACATTGCCCAGGAGGATCTCGCCGCAGTGCATACCGACCCTGGTGGGGAGTTGATAAGATGGATGGGCGAGATTAAAGCGTTCAACGGCATCGATTAGATCAATCGCTGCACAGCATGCGGCGTGGCGTAACTTCTGGGATGGTTGGATCGTGGGCCAGAGTGCCATCGCAGCATCCCCCACCACGTCGGAGATAATTCCCTCGTGGTGGTGTATCGGTGTAAAGATAGTCTCATAGTAGCTGTTCATCAACGCGCCAAGTTTATCGGGCGGCAGCTGTTCTGAGAGCTGTGTGTACTGCGCGGCGTCGGTAAACAGGCAGATACCGTAACGGAGCTCACCTCCCGGTGCCAGGGGGGCGTCGTCCTGGGTCAGGCGATGGATCTCCTGTTCTGGCAGATAGTTGCGGAACGCTGTGTGAATTTTGTGGCGCTCATGCACGCTATCCAGATGTTTCCAGATGATGCCTGCAAAGAGGATCAGCGGTGCCTGTATCAGTAGTGGAATGAGCAGTGGTAGCCAGAGGTGGCTGCCACTAAACAGGGAGAGAGTTAGCAGAAAATAGCCCCCCATGAGTAGTAGCGTCGTTAAGGTGGCAATAATAGCAGGCAGGCGAGCGGCGATCAGGCCGATCAGCGCGCCCCACAGGAGCAGCAGGGTGAAGTGTGAGATCGGTGAGAGCGGCTGAACCGTCTCCCCCTGTAGTAGATTTGCAGTGGCGGTGGCGGCGATCTCAACCCCACTGATGTCGAGTCCATCTGCACGAGAGTAGACGCTGTAAAAGCCATCTTTCTGTTCCCACTGCAGTTCCGCTGAGTATCCGACAAAGATGATTTTCCCTTTGAGTGCTGCAAGCTGCGCCTGAAAATCGGCTGAGTGGTCGCTTTGAATAATCTGATAGAACGGAATGGTGGTGATGGTGCGTGGTGGGCCGTAGTAGTTGAGGTAATGGCTATGACGCATCTGATAGATGCGCAGCCAGGCGAGTAACTGTTTGCGATGTTTAAGCTGCCTGGCTGGCTCTTGCGCCGCTGCGGTGAGCTGTTTGAGTAGCTGCGGATTATCTGCAAAGAGTCGTTTTAGCTGGTGCATGAAGCGGGTGAGTTGCCGCTCTTCTAATACCTCTTGCTGACTCGGCGGCAGGTTTGCAGCCAGTTGAGGTGCCAACGTCTGTAGCAGGGTGCGAAAATCATCAAAGGCGTCTAACGTGTAGAGCTGCAGTGTCGCAGTGGGTAGCGTGGCGGCATCGCCTGCATCGGCGGCAAAGCTCCAGAACTGGCTAACCTTGAGCGGCACCTTCGGGAGTGGGAAGGGTGCCAGCGCGGCAGCGGCATCGGCGAGTGGTGGAATCGGTGGAATGCGGCGACGAATCGTGGTGCTTAGATCTGCTGTGGTGCTGTGGCTGGCCAGCTCCTTTTTCATGAATTCAAACAGGATGACATTATTGGCCCGTTTTACTGCATCAGCAAAAGCCTGATCCTGCTGCGGCTCTCGCGGCGTTTTGAAGAGCACATCGAAGGTGATGCTCTTAACACCGGCGGTCGTCAGCTGAGAGACCAGCTCTGCGTGGAGCTGCCGCGGCCACTTTTCTGGCTCATTGGGAAGTCCCAGATTATCCGCAGAGCGTTTGTCGATAGCGATAATCGCCAGTTCTGCTGGTGGGGCAATGGCGCCCCGCTGATGGAATAGCCACTCCAGGCCGGTATCCTCTTCCAGCTTCAGCGCCCAGGGGCTAAGCGCAAGCAGTGCGCCCAGTACGCCGCCTGTTAACCCCAGGATTAACCATTTTGATTTATGCAGCAACAGTGGTTCCTCGCGGCATCCGCGCTGGTTGCGGCTGGTTAAACAGGGCCATTCTATCCAGTTCAGGGGTTGTTAACATATTATGAGCGGCGCCCAAGATTTACTCATCTTTTATGGTTTTTATTAGTGAGTTCAAAAGCATACAGGGTTGCGAGGAGTGGGTGAAGAGGCAGTTATATGGAGGGGGCTAAAACTGGAAAATTGGTGCGTGTTATCATGAGTCGATAAACAATTATAATAACTAAGGTTTTGTTTGTTTGACGGAGGTCAGATGGATCGTCAGTTAGCCAATATCCCACTGTTTGCTGGACTGGAAGCGGATGAGTTGTCAGTGATCTATGAGGGGGCCTCGGTAAGGGGGTTTCCACGCAACACCATTATTATTCATGAAGGTGATGATTCCGACTCACTGTTTCTTATTTTAAGTGGCCGGGTAAAGGTGTTTTTAACCAGCGAAAAAGGGCGCGAGGTGATTCTGAACACTCAGGGGGCCGGAGAGTATTTCGGTGAGCTTGCGCTACTGGATGATCTGCCGCGTTCCGCGTCGGTGATCACCGCAGAGCGCTGTCAGTTCTGTGTGATTGCAAAAAGCGCCTTTCAGGAGGTGTTGCTGGAACATCCTGTGATTGCATTAAAGGTGATCAAAAACCTGACTCGCCGGGTGCGTGCGCTCACTGATAGTGTTAAAAACCTTGCGCTGCTTGATGTCTATGGGCGTGTTGCGCGAACTTTGCTCGGAATTGCCGTGCCGTGCGAAGAGGATGAGGGGAGGATGATTGTCGAGCCAAAACCGACCCATCAGGATATTGGTAAAATGGTCGGCGCATCGCGCGAGATGGTGACGCGCATTATGAAAGACCTGGTGGTGGGTGGCTATGTACATGTTGAGAATGAACGCATTGTGATTCACCAGAAGCTACCGCGTTCGTGGTAGATTGCTTCAGCAGCCTGTTAAGGGCTGTGAAAGAGTGTATCGATAGTAGATGAGGAAGTGGGGATGGCTGAGAAGAAGAAAAACAGGCGACAGATAAAAAAAGAGATTCAGGCTGAGTTTGAGAAGAGCTTTGATGTGGCACGGCTCGACTATGAGAAACGTGCCAAACCGATTCGGGACAAGACCAAGTTGTTTGGCGTGTTAGGTGCCGGGATCGTATATGGTCTGGGTTTTGCGGTGGGTATGTTTGGCCTGCAGAGCGGTGCGGTTGACGCGACCGTCTTTTCTAAACTGGTGTGGGTGATGATGATACCAGCCACGGTGGTGGGGTTTGTGACCTGGTTGATTGTCAGTAATCGCCGTGAATACCCGCTTCGTGAAGAGGTTACCCAATACATCCGTGATATTGAAGGCGACGAGGGTATGCTCTGGCGCTACGCCCCTGTTTTGAGCGAATTCAAACCCGATGAGCACATTCTGAAGCGGGTGTTGCAGCGTTCGCAGGAGAAGCGCTTTGACAAAATCTCACCCGAAGATTACGGCAATGCGGTGACTGAGATATACGCGATTCTGGAAAATAGTGCCGAAGTCCCGTTGAGTCGGGATACGGTTGAAGCGGTCTCTCAAAATCTGAGCGATAGGGCGGCCTGAATCAATGAGCGCAATTCTTGTAAAGCCGCCCCATGCGAGACTATCGCGACTATAGCGAACTCCAGTCCGACTTCTTACGCCAGCGAATCTTGGGGATGATCAGGCCGATGATCATGCCAAGCAAGATGACACCTGAGCCGACAATAAACCAGTCTCGGTCGCTGCGGTCTCTGAGAGAGTCATTTTCCAGCTGCAGGGCTTGATGGGTGCGCTCAAGCTGACGCGTCTGTTCTCGAAGCGTCGCGTTCTCACTATCCAGCGCGAGCGCATTGGCGGAGATGTTTTTCACCCGCGCAAACTCTTTTGACTGTTTTTCGTTGGCGGCACTGAGCTGGCTGGCGGTGGCGCTTAGCGTCTGGTTTTGTTTGCTTAACTCAGCCAGTTGGCGGTTGAGGGTTTTATTCTCTGCTTTAAGGCGTGCTAGCTGTTTTTCGGCAGTCGCCAGGCGATCGCGTGCGCTGCGCTGCTGCTCCAGGTAACGGGTGATCACCCATCCCTGGGTACCATCGGCAGTGCGCACCTGTGAGTAGCCCGACTCTGTATTGGTCTGAATCAGCTCAAGCGCGGTACCGCTGCTGAGCATCCGCAAAATCTTATGCTGGTTGCTTTCACCGCTGCGCATCGTCACTTCCAGCTTGTCGGTGATATAGCGGGTATTTTCAGCATATGCAGCGCTGGCGGCTGCGCTTATTAGCAGAAAAATGGCGATTTTTTTCACAATCGATCCTTAAAATTTAATGGGGCGGTGCGAACGCGGTTTGCCTTGAAAGGGTGGTCGGTTACCCGTTGGCGGCTGGCCGCTGTTGTCCACGATAGAAGCGCACCGCGATGTAGGCACCTAGCATATCAAGCATAACGTCTAAAAAGGAAGCATCTCGTCCCGGGGTGAAACTCTGGTGCCATTCATCGCTGACAGCGTAGATTGCGGTTAAACAGAAAGCGATCAGCAGGCGACTGTTCAGCGCGATGTGCCAGCCTGCCAGTGACCAGCACCAGAGCCACGCCAGCAGTGCGAACAACGGGATATGCGCGCCATTGTAGATGATGGCCTTGATCACTTGTGTGAACGGATCGACAGTTACGCTAGATCCATCACCGCTAATGGATGAGAGTAGAAAGATAACGCCCATATAGATAAATGGCAGAGCCAGATAGTAGCGTGGCACCGGCATTGAGTGGAGCCGCTGTGACAGCCGTTGTGCGTGGTTTAGCATGTAGTGAGCGTTGGCGGGTACTGGATGGGCTGACGGAGTGGTTGCTGGTCGAACAGCACCTGATCGCCGCGGGTGGTAAGGCGCCCTTCGGCAATCCAGCGAATAGCGAGCGGGTAGATGATGTGCTCCTGAATACGCACCCGCTGCGCCACTGTTTCAGCATCATCGTCCGCAAAAAGCGGAACGGCCGCCTGAACCACCACCGGGCCACCGTCGAGTTCATTGGTGACAAAATGGATGCTGGCACCATGCTCTGTTACCGCTGCATCCAGCGCGCGCTGGTGGGTGTTGAGGCCGGGAAAGGCGGGCAGTAGCGACGGGTGGATATTGAGCATGCGCCCCTGGTAGTGGTTTACGAATGCATCCCCCAGGATTCGCATATACCCTGCCAGTACGACAAGCGCCGGCGCATACAGGTCGATCAACTCCTGTAGTGACGCCTCATATTCGGCCCGGCTACTAAAGGCCTGGTGGTCGACCACCGCGGTTGGGATCCCGGCGGTATGCGCCCGCTTTAACCCGTAAGCGTTGGATCGATTGCTGATAACGGCGCGAATTTGAACCGGTAAACGGTCACGCTGCACGGCATCGATAATCGCCTGAAGGTTGCTGCCATTACCTGAGATGAGCACCACAATCGGTAGTGCAGCGGCCTGTTCGCGCTGGCTATTGCTCATTGAGTGTTGATGAGTGTTACGCTGGCAGCCGTATTGGGTGTTGCGTGGATCGAGCCGATCTGCCACGCCACTTCCCCCTGCTGCTGTAGCCGTTCGATGGTGTTGGCGGCATCTTCAGGAGCGACACAGAGCACCATGCCGACACCGCAGTTAAAGGTGCGGTGCATCTCTTCTACAGTGACATTGCCCTGCTGCTGAAGCCAGTCAAAGATCGCCGGGCGCGACCAGGCGCTACAGTCGATAGTGGCGCTGGTGCCCTCTGGCATCACACGCGGCAGATTTTCGAGCAGGCCGCCGCCGGTAATGTGTGACAGCGCATGTACATCGATCTCTTTAAAGAGTTCCAGTAATGGTTTGATGTAGATGCGTGTCGGCGTCAGCAGAGTTTCGCCAAGGGTGCTGTCGCCAAAGGGGTCCGAAAGGTTCGCGCCGCTATGTTCGATAATCTTGCGTATCAGCGAGTAGCCGTTGGAGTGCGGGCCGGATGAAGCGATGCCGATCAACACATCGTTGGCGGCGACCTTGCTGCCGTCGATGATCTGCTCTTTCTCGACCACGCCGACGCAAAAACCGGCTACATCGTAGTCTCCTTCCTGATACATGCCCGGCATCTCGGCCGTCTCACCACCGGTGAGCGCAGCACCTGCCAGCTCACACCCCTTGCCGATCCCCTGTACCACTTCGGCGGCGGCATCGACATCGAGTCTGCCGGTGGCGTAGTAGTCGAGGAAAAAGAGCGGTTCCGCCCCCTGCACAATCAGATCGTTGACGCACATCGCCACCAGATCGATGCCGATGGTGTCATGTCTGCCGGTTTCAATCGCCAGCTTCAGTTTAGTGCCGACGCCATCGGTGCCGGAGACCAGTACCGGCTGACGGTAGCGGTCGAGTGGCAGTTCAAATAGTGCGCCAAAGCCGCCGAGGCCCGAGAGCACCCCGGGGCGCGTGGTCTTTCTGGCGGTGGACTTGATCTTCTCGACCAGCGCATTACCGGCGTCGATATCGACACCTGCATCGCGGTAGCTAAGAGAGGTGGCTGTTGCGGTTTTCGTCGGGTCTGAGTTCACTGGGTCAACTAACTTTGGCTATGAATGGGTGGATTTACGGGAGCATCGCCCCGGGCGCTATTCTAACGCAAATTTATCTGCCATGCTCGTGGCCGTGCGGCAGAATTTCCAGCGGCGCAATCGCTGGGGCAGCGCTCGATTGACTGATACAATAAGCGCCTATGAATGATATTTCTAGTAGCGCCATCCGTCGTGCCGTGTTTCCCGTCTGGATGAAGAACCCGTCCTTGCTGGTAACAGCCGCCAACTGGTCACAAAGGTGGCTGCTTTACGGGCTTTTCCTGGTACTGGTTTTTCCGCTGGCCGCTTCTGCAGCAGAAGTGCGTGGTCTCTATGAAACTGAGGTGGTGGTGACGAGCCAGGGGCGGGATGAACGCCATGCTGCGATCCGAGTGGCGCTGGATGAGGTGCTGGTGCGGATCAGCGGCGACCGCAACACCCCGCGACTAGCGGCGTTACAGGGGTTATATAAGCGCTCATTGCAGCTGGTGCAGCAATACCGTTACCGCACATTACCTCGGGTGGAAGGGGCGGGTGGTGATCAGGCTGGTGGATTGGGGCAGGTGCTGTGGGTCAGCTTCGACGCCGCAGCGATTGAGCAGGCGCTGCGCCGGGCGGGTGTGCCGTTGTGGGGGCAGGTGCGTCCCGCCACGCTGGTATGGGTTGTGGTCGATGATGGTGGCGTACGCTCCCTGATGGGGGCCGACACATTGCCGCAGCTAAAAAAGGTGATGCAGCAGCAGGCAGAGCGCCGGGGGATACCGCTTTTTGTACCGCTATGGGATCTTGAAGATCAGATGGCGCTGCGCTTTACCGATGTGTGGGGGAATTTCCAGGACGCAATTTTGAAAGCGTCGGCACGTTACGCCACCGAGGCGATTCTGGTCGGGCGGCTCTATCGCCAGCGCGGTGGGATCTGGGAGTCGCGCTGGACACTTTATCAGGGGGGTGAAAGTGTGCACTGGCAGGCGAGTTCACCACGACAGGCCGAAGTGTTATCAGCGGGTGTTGATGGCGTAGCCGACCACCTTGGTCAGCGCTTTGCCAAGGTCTTTGATGAGTCGCAGAGCGGTCGAGTCAACGTCATTATCAACGATGTGACCACCCTGGAAGATTACGCACGTAGCGCGCAGTTTTTACAGTCACTGGATCTGGTGACCGCGATGCAGGTTGTCGCTGTGGCCGCCTCATCCGTCACCTTTGAGTTGCAGATAAGAGGGGATAGTGAAGGGCTGGCGCAGATCATCAGTTTTGGTCGCACGCTGCTTGAGATTCCGGCAGTCGTGAATGTTGACCATCGTGAGCCTCTGCTGCCGTCGAGAGCGATGCCCGGTGAGGCGTATGATCAGTTGTGGTTTCGCCTCCTGCCATGAATTTAAGTAGCCTCCCCAATGCGATCACCATTTTGCGGATCATCCTGGTTTTGCCGGTGGTGGTGGCACTGTTGAATGAGCACTACGGCATCGCGCTACTGCTGTTTGGTGTTGCAGGCGTTTCGGATGGACTGGATGGCTATATCGCAAAACATTACCACTGCACCAGTCGCCTCGGTTCGATTTTAGACCCACTGGCAGACAAGCTGTTGCTGGTGAGTACCTATCTTTCGCTGGCGTGGTTGGGGCTGTTGCCGTGGTGGTTGGTGCTGATTGTGATGGCGCGTGATCTGATGATTGTGGCTGGCGGTTTTGCATATCATCGCGTGATTGGCGAATATGAGATGAGCCCATCTTATATCAGCAAGCTAAACACGGCCGCTCAGATTCTGCTCGGCTTTTTAGTGGTGTTGTCGATGAGCCTGTTGCCACTCTCTGAACAGTGGATCGATGGCCTGATCTATTTTGTCCTGGCCACCACACTGCTGAGTGGTGCCGATTATCTCTGGACCTGGGGGCGGCGTGCAATAAGCGCGCGTGCAGTTAACACTCAAAACAGAAACGATTAATTATGGTTGAAGCGCAGAAGTGGTGGATATTGATGTTGGTGGCGGCGAGCGGTTTTCTGCTCTATCTGCTCGCGCCTGTCCTGACCCCTTTTCTGGTGGCCGCGCTGCTGGCATATATCGGGCATCCATTTGTTGTGCGCCTTGAGCGGCGAGGGATCTCTCGCAACAGCTCAACACTGCTGGTCTTTACACTGATCTCACTTGTGGCGCTGCTGCTGCCGGTTGTGATCATTCCGCTGATGGAGCGTCAGGTTGGTGTGTTTGTGAATAACTGGCCCGCCTATGTGGACTGGGTTCAGCGCGTTGCACTGCCGTGGCTGCAGGAGCATGTCGGTTTTGGCGAGCACACCCTGAATCTTGATCTACTCAAACAGGCCTTTGTAGACCACTGGCGGCAGGTGGGTGGCACAGCGGTTAGTCTGATGGCTGTTGTCTCAAAATCGGGTCTGGCGCTGCTGGAGTGGGTCGGTAATCTGGTGCTGATTCCAGTGGTGACCTTTTATCTGCTGCGTGACTGGGGTGACCTGGTGACCTATCTGCGCGAACTACTGCCGCGCGCATCGGAACCGCTGGTGACGCGTCTGGTGAGTGAGTGTGATGAGGTGCTCGGTACTTTTATGCGGGGTCAGCTCTCAGTGATGCTGGCGTTGAGTATTATCTATACCGCGGGGCTGTGGATGGTAGGGCTTGATCTGGCATTTCTAATTGGGATACTCGCGGGGGTGGTCAGTTTTGTCCCGTACCTCGGTCTGATAGTTGGCATTGTGGTTGCCGGTATCGCATCGATAGTGCAGGTACATGACTTTTCGTTGCTGCTACTGGTGATTGCCGTGTTCGGAGTGGGTCAGCTGCTGGAAGGCTTTGTCCTGACGCCGTGGCTGGTGGGCGAGCGGATCGGTCTTCATCCGGTGATGGTCATCTTTTCAGTCATGGCAGGTGGGCAGTTATTTGGCTTTTTCGGCATTCTGCTGGCGCTGCCGGTCTCCGCAGTGCTGGTTGTGCTGCTACGCCACGCCCATGACCGTTATCTGGATAGTGGTATTTATGGTGCGGATGTTGAGACAGCACCAGAAGCGGAAGAGAAGAGGGTTTCTGATCACCCCTCAGGCAAGCGCGAATAGTACCTCTGTCACATGGCTAAGCAGTTACCGTTGAGTATTCGGTTGCGAGATCATGCAACCTTCGATAACTTTTTTATTGCAGATAACCGCCAGCTGGTGACGACGCTGCAGCAGGCGGCCGCGCTTGAAGGGGGCGATACCGCAGCACTCTACATCTGGGGTGGCGTAGGAAGTGGCAAATCACATCTGTTGCAGGCGGCCTGTCATCGCGCCACTGTTGCTGATGAATTTGCCGGCTATCTGCCGTTGCGTGATCACGAGATGTTTACCCCAGAGCTGCTGGAGGGGATGGAGTCACTGGCGCTTGTTTGCCTTGATGATATCGAGGCGATTGCGGGTCAGCGAGAATGGGAAGAGGCGATCTTCCACCTCTATAATCGTATGCAGAGCAACGGCGCACAGTTGATTGTCGCTGCCAATGCAGCCCCGCAGGGGGTGGCGTTGTCACTGGCGGATCTGGTGACACGCCTGGGATGGGGGCTAGTTTTTCAGCTCAATGAGTTAAATGACGAGCAGAAGCTGCTGGCGCTACAGGCGAGAGCAGAGGCGATCGGGATGCAGATGAGCGACGATGTTGCGCGTTACCTGTTTAGCCGTGCGCGGCGCGACATGCACTCCCTGTTTTCGCTACTTGAAGCGCTTGACCACGCGACGCTGGTCGCGCAGCGCCGTTTAACGATCCCTTTTTTAAAGGCATTTCTGGCGCGAGATCAAGTCACCTCTGATGAATGGTCATGATGAGGTGCGAAGCGACAAAGTGATCGCTTAACTCAGCAGTTCATCTCGCCTCGAGATTGCCGCTCTGATGGGGCTGGAGTTCCAGCCCATCACACTCTGCTCGCAATGAGGGACAAGGCGATTAATCAGAGACTCCCAAACCTGGCCATTCTGAAATTTAGCCACCCTGGCGCGCTCTTAACTCTTTAGTTTAAGCGCAGTCTGCGCGAGCCTTCTGCCCAGTGCGCGACAGAGCCGCTTCTCCTCTTCTGTGATTGGGTGCTTCCCATCGTTACCCGCCAGGTGGCTTGCACCGTATGGGGTGCCGCCACTGCGGGTATTAAGCAGGTCGGTTTCGCTAAACGGGATGCCGCATATCAGCATGCCGTGGTGCAGCAGCGGTAACATCATCGAAAGCAGCGTACTCTCCTGCCCCCCATGCATGGAAGCTGTTGAGGTGAAAAAGGCCGCTGGTTTACCACTCAAGGTACCGCTAAGCCACTGGCTACCGGTGCTGTCGAGAAAATATTTAAGTGGTGCCGCCATGTTGCCAAAGCGGGTCGGGCTGCCGAGCAGTAGCCCATCGCACTGTTTGAGGTCGTCATGCGTGGCGTAGGGCGCGCCCTCATCGGGAATGGTTGCGGCGGTCGCCTCACATACCGTCGAGACCGCTGGAACGGTACGGATGCGAGCTGTGGTGCCGGCGACCTCTTCGACACCCCTGGCCACCAGTTGAGCCATCCTGGCTACACTGCCATTGCGACTGTAATAGAGCACTAGAATTTCAGCCATCTCAGATGATCTCCAGCACATTCTCGGGCGGACGCCCGATCGCAGCTTTATGGTCAGTGGTTACGATCGGCCTCTCGATTAAAATCGGATGGGCAACCATAGCGCTGATAAGCTCACTGCGAGAGAGTTCAGGATTGTCGAGGCGGTTCTCTTTAAAGGCAGCCTCTTTTTTGCGCATCAGCTCAAGCGGCGTCATGTTGAGTTGTGTGAGAATCTTATCCAGCGTCTGCTCAGAAGGGGGGCTCTGCAGGTATTCAATGACCATCGGTTCGATGTTGTTGTCTTTGAGCAGCTGCAGTGTCTGGCGTGATTTAGAGCAGCGTGGATTGTGATAAATCGTTATGTTCATAAGAAAACTTTCCTGCATTTAGCGTAGTTAAGGGCAGTTATTCTAACCTGCCTTTCCTTGACAGCTTACAGGACGAGGGTGATAATTTCACTCAGTTGTCACCAGGTTAATGTCGGGTTTAGCGGGTTTTTTCAGCTCCGACAGTGTGTTATGAGCAGTTGCTATGGCGGTGTTTTTTGAGAAAAACAGATTATCTATTGGTGCTTGGGATGGTGTTGCTGGCTGGCTGTGCGAGTGCCCCAACGCAGGAGATGAGCGACGCAAGGCAGGCTGTTAGTGCCGCGCATGATATAGGTGCCGCAGAGCACGCGAGTGAGAGTGTGAAGCACGCCGAAGCGCTGCTCAACAAAGCGGAGCGCGAGCTGGCGCTAGGTGATTATAGTGAAGCGCGAAATGATGCTGAGGCCGCGCGGGTTGAGGCGATCAAGGCGCAGGATATTGCTCAGGCGATGAGTGCGACCAAGCAGGTGTTGCAGGAGGCCGCAGAACGCGGTGTGTTATCGGTGGGTGCCACAGGGCTGTATGAGCAGGCGCTGACCGCAGTAGAAGAAGGGCGCGTGCATGAGGCGATCCGCCTCGCGAATGAAGCGCGTCATCAGGCAGAGCAGGATCTTAACCTCAAATAACTCCCGTTATCACATCACTCTTGAAAAATAGCCCTGATCGAACGCGAGCCGCATTTCTTTTTTTACGTTATGTTGCCAGCCGTTTTATTGAGGATAACTGCGCGCGTACTGCTGCAGCGTTGAGCTATACCACGTTGCTATCGCTAGTGCCGCTGCTCGCAGTGGTCTTCTCAATTCTGGCTTTTTTTCCGCTCTTTGCTTCGTTAATTGATGATATTCAGCGCTACATCTTTAGTAACTTTGTACCCGCCTCGAGCGAGCAGCTACAGCGCCATTTTCAGCAGTTTGTTGAGACCGCTGCAAGTAGTGGTGGCATTGGCTTGCTGTTTCTAATGCTGACTGCATTGATGTTGATGAATACCATTAACGTCGCACTGAATGATATCTGGCAGGTAAAGCCCAGGCGCAACCTCTTTTTAGCGTTGCTGCTCTATGGCGTAGTGCTGCTGTTCGGCTCAATTCTTTTTGCCGCTAGCATTTTATTAACGTCATATATCGTTTCGTTGCCTTTCATTGCTGAGGGGGGTGAGGCGGTGACCGGGATCAGGAATCTGCTGCTGACGATCGCGCCGATTGCAGTAACGGTGGTGGCGTTGCTGCTATTTTATGTGGTGGTGCCAAACTGTAAAGTGCCCTGGGGTGCAGGTACGGTAGCGGCTGTGACCGCCGCGCTGTTATTTGAGTTGGCAAAAAAAGGGTTTGCCTGGTATGTGCTTGCATTTCCTACCTATACGGTGATTTATGGTGCGTTGGCGGCGATTCCGGTGTTTCTTGTCTGGATTTATCTCTCCTGGCTTGTGTTACTGCTAGGGGCGGAGATCGCCCGTTGTCTGACCACCTTTGAATATGAGCAGCAGAAGGGTGACACAGAGTGAAAAAGGGTGATTTCCACTCAGGATGAGCTTAAAGTGTGCTGAAGATCTGTGTGCCGCGTACTGTTTTCAGGGGCAATAGAAGGCGTTAGAGGGGGAGATAGATCTGAATCAGCGCGCCGCCCAGCGGTGACCGTTTAATCTTTAACTCACCATCATAGAGATTCACAATATCACTGACGAGCGCAAGCCCTAGTCCGTGGCCGGTAATCGCCTCTTCGCTGCGTCGCCACCCTCGTTGTACCACCTTGTCCTGGAGCTGCTGTGAAATGCCGGGGCCATCGTCGGCAACTTCTATCAGGAGGCGTGTTGTTCGGTGGGCATGATGGGGGTTCTGCTCAAGTGATAGCGTAATCTCAACACGCCGCTCACACCATTTGTAGGCGTTATCGACCAGGTTGCCGAGTAGCTCCATCAGGTCGCCTTCTTCGATATGGAGTTCGTGTGTGGTGTTGACATTGAGGTTTCCCTCGACCTTTTTATCGGCGTAAACCTTGTTGAGTGCGTTGAACACCTTGCTGGCGACACGTTCGGGGTTTATGGGTGCCGTGAGCGCGGTGCGCCCGGAGGTGGCCGCGCGCTGTAGCTGGTACTGCACGATCTGATCCATACGCTGGATCTGCTCTTCAATAGTTTTGCGTAATGTTTCAATGGAGCTGTCACTCGCTTCAACCGCGCCGCGTAACACGGCGAGTGGTGTTTTCAGACTGTGGGCCAGGTCGCCGAGGCTGGCGGTGTAACGTGATTCATGTTCGCTGTTGGTCCGAATCAGTGCGTTGATGTTGTTGGTGAGGCCGCTAAGCTCCCTGGGGTACTCCCCCTCAATCTCCCGATGCTTGCCTGCTTCAATCTCACCGATCTCTCTGGCAGCTCTACGCAGCGGTGTGAGACCCCAGCGCAGAATCAGCGTCAGCATGATTAACAGCACCACCGTTAAGCCGCCTAGCGATATCCAGAGGTTATGGCGGAAGTGTTTGACCTGTTGCTCGATACGCTCCAGGTCTTCGATGACAACGAAGGTGTAACCTTCATTGGTACTGTCATGCTCCCCCCATGTTAGCCCGATGCTGAGAGAGAGTAGCGGCTCACCTGAGGCTGAAAAGATATGTTCAAACTGCTGATCGCCACGCGAAAAACCGTCGAGCGATGCGATCTCCATGCCGAGCATGGAGGGTGAAGACCATAGAATGTCACCGTTGTTTCTGATGATTTTGGCGTAGAGCCCTGAGCCGGGTGTGAAGAAGCGCGGTTCAGGCAGCGCATAGATCATGTGAATGTTGCCCTGTTCATCCTGGTCAAGTGAGGCGATCAGGACACTCAGGTGAATCATCATCCGCTCTTTTAACGCATCCTCAGCACTGACGCGATAGGCGCGCTCCAGCGTGATGCCGGTGATGCTGAGAAAACCTGCCAGAATAAAACCGGCAGCGATTAACATGCGGCTGTTGATTGAGGGTGGGGTCATTCTTTGATCAGGTTGAAGCGATAGCCTCGCCCACGCAGGGTTTCGATCGGTTTTATCTCATTGCTGGGGTCGAGCTTTCGGCGTAGGCGGCCTATAAACACTTCGATCACATTACTGTCCCGATCATAGTCCTGCGCGTAAATGTGCTCGGTGAGCACCGTCTTTGAAATAACCTGTCCGGCATTGAGCATCAGGTATTCCAGCACTTTAAATTCGTAGGCGGTCAGGTCGAGCAGCGTGCCGTCGAGTGTCACTTCCTGGGTGGTGATATTAAGCGTGATAGGGCCGGAGGTGATGGTGGATTGTGATACCCCCGCTGCTCGTCGCAACAGCGCCTTGAGGCGCGCCTCAAGCTCTTCCATATGAAACGGTTTCACCAGGTAGTCATCCGCACCCGCCTCAAGCCCTTCAACCTTATCCTGCCAGCGCCCTCGGGCTGTGAGGATCAATATCGGAAAGTCTTTGCCCAGTTCGCGTAGTTTACGGATCATGTCGATACCAGACATATTTGGCAGGCCAATGTCTACGACAGCAACATCAATCGGAAACTCTTTACCGATATATTTACCCTCTTCGCCATTTTCAGCCACATCGACTGCATAACCGCTGCCGACCAGTCGGTGGTGTAGCTGCTGGCGCAGCTCTTCTTCATCTTCAACAATTAAAACTCGCACAATCGATCTCAACCATTACAGAGTGGGAGAGGTAAGCATACCCGGATTGACGTAGAGAGAGTAGCGCTAGCGGGAACAGATTAGAGGTAAAAAAAACCCGGCCTAAGGGGGGTGGGGGGAAGGCCGGGATAAAGGAACAGCGTAATTGCTATCCTTTTGCTTACTTATAGACCGAGGATGAAGTCGGCCAGTGCTTCGATGTTTGCATCAGAAACACGTGGTGAGTATGGAGGCATCGGAACGCCACCAGTTACAGCTGTCCAGTTACCTTTACCACCTTTTGAGATGGTAGCAATAATGCGAGCACGATCAGCGCCACTGGCAGCAACATCTTTCCATGCTGGTCCAACAACTTTTTTATCAACACTGTGACATGCCAGGCAGCCACTCTTCTTGGCTAGATCAAGATCAGCCATTGCAGGTGCGGCAATGAATGCAGATGCCAAGACCGCAGCAGAAATAATTCTTTTCATAGTTTTCTCCTCAGTTATAAGATATAGGTTTTGTAACTAATCAGGCGGTAATTAACGGTAATTAAGAAACGCCTCAATTCGACCCTGCCCCCAAGGTCGAAATATCCTTTCTCTAAGGTTGAAGATAGCTGAATGAAACTGAATAAACCCTGAACGAAAAACAGTGCTATTCCATCAGAAAAAAGTGGTTAATACTATCTTTTCGTTGCGTTCAACAGTCATTACCTGAAGTTGTGCTATTTTAATCCAAGCGGATCGTTGGGATCGATATGTGGCTGGAAAGGTTTATTGCGGTTAATGTTGGTGAGCTGATAAACCTTACCGATCCAGTTGTTGAGTACCGCTTCAGCGGTGTCGTGCCAGGTGTTATCGAGCGACTCCGTGATCAACGCTTCGGGAAACGGTGGTGGGTTGTCATTATCCGCTATTGCTGCGATCACCCGCTCTCTATGCTCTTCCAGAATCGCTGCGCTCTGTTGTGTAAAGTAGTTATCGGGCACGGGTGGATAGTCACTGCGCGCGCACGCTATAAAACGCGCCACTTCACGCTTATACTCTTTTAACAGGCTGATGATGTCATACTCAGGGTGGCCCTGAAAAAAGACGATGCGAAACAGATCTTCGCTAACGGCGAGATGTACGCCGGCTTCCGCGCTTTCTACCAGCACCTTTAATCCAGCTGCCTCAAACTGCTCACGGCTGATGTTGTTATAGCGTGAATGGGGCACATCAAAGCGGGTGTTCACTCCCGCCACAAGTGGGTGTTCACGGTCAACCAGATAATGGGGGTAGACCCCCCAGCGCTTAGCTCCCATGTGCTGTCGTTTCTGCCCGTAACGCGCCTGCATCACCGCGTGAGTCGCGAGGCAGGAACATAGTGTTGATGTGACATTCTCATAGGCCCATTCGATGATCTCATCCAGCGGTTCCCAGAAAGGCTCCATCGCAAGGTCAGGCTGGGTGACATTGGCACCGGTTATGATCAGCGCATCTAGTCCCTGCTGCTTGATCGTCTCAAAAGTTTCGTAATACTGCTCTACGTGGGCAAGGCCTGCATCGCCTCGTGGCAACTCTGGCAGTGTGAAAGGGTGCATATAGAACTGTGCGATCTGGTTCGATTCACCCACCAGGCGGAAGAACTGCCGCTCAGTGGCCGAGAGAGCCGAGTCCGGCATCATATTGAGCAGCCCGATATGTAGTTCACGGATATCCTGGTGGATCGCGTTGTCACCCGGAATGATCGTTTCACCAATCGCTTCAAGGCGTTTAAAAGTGGGCAGGTTACTATTGGCAACTAACGGCATATCGGTCGTTAACTCTGGAGCGCTTTTTCAATCAGCGCAATGAAGTCCTGTTCGCACCGTACCTGGGCGAGATCGGTTGTGGTGATGGTGTAGCCATACTCCTCAGCGATCGCCTCATAACGTGGAATGCGTGAATAGAAGAGGCGAGGAAAGACCCAGCGCACAAAATCATCGGGGTCGATCTGTGCCACATACTCCAGTGAGCGCTCCGCCATATAAGCAGCCAGCTGCTCGTCGAGAAATGCCTCGCGATAGTAGAGCGGTTTGGGGTCTAATTCGGCGCGGCGAATCAGCGCCTTCTCATCCTGCTCGGTCGCCTTGATGTAGATGATCAAGGTGTTTTCGCTGAGCATCTTCAGCGTCTTCTCATCATCCAGCTCACATACACTGCCGCCAGCATCGTTGATGAAATGGTTATAGCCGTAGATCTCCTGCGCTTTGTTGATGAATTCCGGCACATCGCGCATCGCCAGCACTTCTGCCTTGTGGTGCAGCGCCTGACGGCGTTTGAACTTTGGTAGCGCCAGCCCCCCCAGCTCAGGATTGCCCAGCTTACCCAGGAAACTTGCGACCGGTTTGAGGTTATCGACCGAGAGGTTATTGGCGATATAGATAGAATCGGTGCGCAGCAGGTCCCGTAAAAACTCAACCTGCATCGCCTGCTGTTTGATGTTGTCGAGGATTGGCTCATCCAGATAACGGGTGCCAATCCGGTAATCACCTGAATAGTGAAACCAGTTATCACGCAGCATCGTTGAGAGGCGTGTTTTACCAACCCCTGACATTCCCAGCAGGGTGATGCTTTTGTGTTCCCAGTCTCTGAATTCTGCGGTGGTGAGTTTCACAAACAGGCACTCCAAATCGATTAAGGCTAACTAAAATCTCTATTGTAGAGTAGCTGTGAAAAAGTTTCAGGTGTTTGGCTGGTGTGGGATGTTGTGACTGAAGTGACTAACAGCTGTTAAGTGCTGGCTGTAATGTGAGATGTGAAGCTTCATCCCATTGTCTCGCTTGATAAGCGAGACAATGGGGCCAGGTATCAGGCTGGGGTTCGAACGAACTTTACCCCAATACGGTATTTCCCCTGGCTTTTTCTGACCCATTTAACAACGCTGTTCAGTGGTTTTGTTGCGCCGCCAACACCTTCGAGACGGACAAGGTCGTCGGGGCGGTGTGGCTGGTCAACCAGCAGGCCTGCACCGCTTTTGCTGAGATCGGTAACAGTACCAATCAGCTGATTTGCTGCGACGTTAGCCCCACTGCTAGATTCATCCATTGAATAGTTGATTTCAAGTGCCGTATTGATACGGGGATATTTTCTAAGCTCAGCCGCCATTTCGCTTCCTCCACGGGTACCAAAAGTTATTTTGAGAGACTCCCCTCTAAACTCAGGATATATATTATTCTTAGTTTTGTCTGATTTTCTAAGGAAACATTATACACAGGATGCGACGGGTTCGCCATAAAATTGACAGGCAACTGCGCGGCTGAATAGAGCCGGTGCGGATATAGCACGGGTCAGAAACGGTATTCCACGCCTGTTTTATAGCTAAAATCGGTAGGTTTAACCGACTGAGGAGGCTCACTGTCGTGAGTGATCTCGATAGAGAGCTTTAGATCCAGCTGGTTTGCGAGCCTGACCCTGAGGTTTCCCTCTTCGAGGATGCGATAGTCGTTGCCATTCGCGAGTGCAGGTTGATAGTAAGTGGTGCTGGTAGCATGCATCTGCTCATTAATCTGATAGCGTAGTGCGAGATAGAAGTTGCCGCGCCAGAACTTCTCAGTGCCGTCATCAGTGAGAGTGGGGCGCGGCTCTAATGTTTCGCTGAGATAAAAAATAGCCGTACCGAGATATATGGCATCGCTACGATTTTTTAGCAGGGTGATACGTGCGCCGCCACCTACCAGCGCACGCAGTGAAAGGCGCGAGAACTCATTACGTGTCGTCTGGGTAAAGAGCTCAAATGCGATGTTGGCTGTTTGCTGGCTGATGTGCCGGAGATGAATAAAGCCTTTATTAGTGTTGCGGTTACGACTATTTTCACCGTAGCTGTAGCTAGTTGCAATTAGGCGAGTGACATGGGCCTGTTGCCAGAAGAGCTGGCCACTGGCGGTAAAGTCTGAGCGCTCTGTATTACCCGCATCACCGCTGATGGCGAGAGTCACATTGCCTCGCCAGCCATCTTCCTGCTGAGGGGGGCGCATCTCTTCAATATTGACGATAGCGTTTGCAGGGGAGATGAAAAAGGCGCTGAGCAGAATGCTCAGCGCCCTGGGCGCACTTTGTGGCAACACTTAAGAGGCAGCGAGGGTCTGACGCAACACATATGAGAGGATCCCGCCATGGCGAAAATATTCGATCTCATTGGCAGTGTCGATACGTGTTACCGCTGAAAATGAGCGTGTCGTGCCATCAGCCGCGGTGGCGACAACCTCGATGATCTGCCCCGGGGTTAGCTCATCGAGTCCTGCAATCGCAAAGGTCTCTTCGCCGCTTAGCCCCAGGCTTGCGGCGCTCTCATCCTCTTTGAACTGTAGTGGCAGAATGCCCATGCCGACCAGATTAGAACGGTGAATTCGTTCAAAACTCTCTGCAATCACCGCATTGATACCGAGCAGTTTGGGCCCTTTGGCCGCCCAGTCACGCGATGAGCCGGTACCGTACTCCTTGCCGGCGATGACAATCAGCTGTGTTCCCTCAGACTGGTATCTGGCCGAGGCGT
>DRLG01000301.1 GCA_011053135.1 Chromatiales bacterium | reverse complement strand
CAGACAGACTCCTCGCCAACCTCTCTCATACCACCATCGGAGCTGCGTTGATAAGCGCCCCAGTAGACCTCCCCCATGCGCGCATCGATACCCGCCAGCACATTGGTCGCATTAAATTTAGCCATGGCACCGTAAGCCATCGCGGCAAGTGATGAAACCGGCACTACCGGACGCTCAATCGAAAACGCCAGCCCCTGCACCACGCCAACGCCGATACGTACACCGGTAAAGGCACCGGGACCACGGCCGAAGGCGATGGCATCCATCTGCGCCAACGTGATACCCGCTTCACTCAGTAGCGAATCAATCATCGGTAAAATTAGCGTCGCATGTTGGCGCGGTGCGATCTCATATCGTTCACTGATCTCGCCGTTAATGGAGAGCGCAGCGGAACAGGCTTCGGTAGCGGTGTCGATTGCGAGTAGCTTCATCGTTTATTTATCTTCTCTTTCCCTTTGACGTTTCATTGAATGGCAAAACCCAACCACCTTCGATTCATCACGCGTGCGGCGCATCGGAGGCAGGTTTTTCAAAAAGGTTTTGCCGTAAGACTTTGTCACCAGGCGCGGATCACACAGCATCAACACCCCGCGATCATTCACGTCGCGAATCAAACGCCCTGCACCCTGTTTAAGGGTAATCACTGCATTGGGCAGCAGAAAATCCCGAAATGGATTACCACCACTCTTTTTCAGCGCATCCATACGCGCCTGCAATACGGGGTCATCCGGGGTGACAAACGGCAGCTTGTCGATGATGACACAGGAGAGCGCCTCACCACGCACATCGACCCCTTCCCAGAAGCTGCTGGTTCCCAGTAACACCGCATTGCCGAGACGACGAAAGGTATCGAGCAGTTCGTTACGTGGTGAGTCCCCCTGGATCAACAGTGGCGCCTCAAATCCCTTCTCTTCCAGCAGCTCCGCTGCGCGCCGCAGTGCGCGGTGGCTGGTAAATAGCATAAAGGCACCACCATCACACGCATCAAGAATCGGCAGTGACTTCTCCACCACCGCTTCCACATGGTGAGGTGAAGCCGGCTCTGGCAGATCTTGCGGCAGATAGAGCACGCTATTGTCCCGAAAATTAAACGGGCTATCCCAGCGTGCGGTCTCGCCATTCTCAACTCCGAGCCGGGCTGTGAAGTGATCAAAGTTATCGCCCACCGCAAGTGTTGCCGAGGTGTAGACCCACGCGCTGTTGTAACGCATTGCGTGTTTATGAAAGGTCGCCGCAATATTCATCGGCGTGTCATGCAGCATAAATGAACGTCGTGTGGTCTCATACCACTGAATTCGCTCCGCTTCATTGGCCTGACTAAACGCCTGCAGTCGATGTGTCAATTCCAGGCTACGCTGCCAGCAGCTCTCCAGCCCTTTACCTCGCACCGCTGCCTCTTCAAGCTGGTTCGATAGCTTCTGTAGCTGCCCCTCGATCGCTTCCATGCCCGCTTTTACCGCCGGCAGATCACGTAGTTCGCGCCACGGCGCACGCTGTTTTTTCATTCCGAGCGCAAGCCGAAAATCATAGAGCTCTTTTTCAAGCGCCTGTGCCGTCTTCGCAAGTTGCGGCATATCACCCGCTTCATTGAGCTGTTCCGCAATCACATCACGGCCCAGGTCGAGCAGCTGCCGACCACTGAGAAACTGGCCAAAAAAGTTTGAGGCAATCTCCGGCAGCTGATGCGCCTCATCAATGATAAAGGCGTCGGCACTCGGCAGCAGCTCACCAAACCCCTCTTCTTTTAACACCATATCTGAAAATAACAGGTGGTGATTGATCACCACCAGATCTGCCTCCTGCGCTCGCTTGCGCGCCTTTACCACATGGCAGTCACGAAACAGGCCGCACTCCTGACCCAGGCAGTTTTCGCTGGTCGATGTGACCAGCGGCCAGATCGGTGCGTTGTCATCGATCCCGGCAACCTCAGCGACATCACCCGTGGCGGTTTTTCCTGCCCATTGACGAATTGCCTGAAAATCATCCAGCAGATGTCTGGCGTGCGCGTTACCAGAATGCTCCAGAAGATCCAGGCGATGGTTGCAGAGATAGTTGCTGCGCCCCTTCAGCATCGTGACCCGTACCGAGACCGCCAGCGCCTTTTGCACCGTAGGCAGATCACGATGGAAGAGCTGATCCTGTAGTGTTTTGGTACCGGTGGAGATAATCACCCGCTTGCCAGAACGGAGTGCAGGCACCAGATAAGCAAAGGTCTTACCGGTGCCGGTACCCGCTTCGCACACCAGCACGGCCTGGTTGTCGAGCGCATTTTCAACCGCATCGCTCATCTGCTGTTGCTGGATGCGCGGCGCAAAGCCTTTGATGTGGTGCGCCAGCGGACCATCTGCCGACAACAGTTCGGCCGGGCTTTTAAGATCAGCAAAGTGAGGCATTACAGCTTATTCAGGCATTCAGATAGTGGAAAAGAGGCTAACCGTCGGCCTGATTATCCCAGAGCTCATCCATCTCCAGGCCATTTTCACGCGTCCAGACCAGGTGTCCGATGATCTTGAATTTGGCCACCGACATCGCACCACGCTTGGCGCGTTTGCTGGAACCCGCTTCGTCCATCGCCTCTTTTAGCTCTTCACGCGAGGCCTCATAGATCTCATAGGTCTCCAGCTCTTCATCCATCAGCACAACGACGACCAGATCCCACTCCTGGTCCATCTTGAGCTGACCGATACGCTGACCAGATTTGGCCTCATCAAAAATAGTGCGCCCCTTGATCTGCACTTTTTTCCCTTTACGCGCACCACTTTTACCGATCGCATCGCAACCCGCGATGGGTGGATTGCAGAGCTCCAGATCAAGCAGCTGAATCGCATCATGCTGGGCGATCTCCCCACTCACACCCGCCAGTGGTTTACCGGTAGCACGGCGATAATCCGCCGCCAGACGACGCGCCTCAGAGATCAGCTTATCAACCGAATAGACACCCACAGAATCCAGCACCTCACTTCAAATAGACTATTTGATATTTTACGCAACATTCAAAACAAATAACCACTGTTTTTCAATTATTTATATTATATTGATCGATACACCTCCCACTGGAGTTTGAGATGGAGAGCCACACATTGATCACCGCACTGCAAAACAGAGCGATTTACGATCACACCGTCAGCGAATTTGAGCTGATCGAGACCCATTGCGCATGGGTACTGCTAACCGGCGAGTACGCTTATAAGATCAAAAAACCGCTCAATCTCGGCTTTCTCGATTTCTCGACAGTGGCGAAACGGCGACATGTTTGTGAAGAGGAGCTTCGCCTGAACAGACGGCTTGCTGCGCCACTCTACCTCGAGGTGGTGGCGATCACCGGCTCGCAGGAGGCGCCACAATTGAATGGTCAGGGTAAAGTGATCGAATACGCCATCAAGATGCGCCAGTTCGAACGCGGTATGACGTTTGATCTACTAATAAAACAGGGTGGGCTGACCACAGATCATATCGATGAACTCGCCACGCGTGTCGCCACCTTTCATCAGTCACTCGAAGGTGCGGCCCACAACACCCTGTTTGGCTCACCCGCAGCGATTCATCAGCCGATGCTGGCAAACTTTAGCCAGCTCACGACAACCCTGCCTGACAAT
>DRLG01000300.1 GCA_011053135.1 Chromatiales bacterium | reverse complement strand
TTATGTAATCGCTTAGTTGTTCTTCTGGCTGGCCTGCTGGCCATCGCGTCCCCATAACGCGAACCTAGAGAATCGAGTCTAGGCTAGTGAACAAGAGTCTGTCAAGCAGTCTTACGGTATGTTCTTACTCATCCCTTTAGTTTTTATAATCATGATTTTTATAAGGATTTTATTTTTATATATACTTGATATCAATTTGGTGCCGATGGCCGGAGTCGAACCGGCACAGCTTGCGCCACCGCCCCCTCAAGACGGCGTGTCTACCAATTCCACCACATCGGCTATTTAAATCTTTCCCCCTGATATGCGACAGCTGACTGCTACTGCGTTGCTGGAGCAACGTCGACAGCGGGCGGCTCATCACTTGCCGACGCTGACTCATGTGATGGTATCAGCGGGACATCAGTTGGTGAATCTGCTTCAGGTAGCGGCATCTCCATCACGGAGGATGGCGCTATCAGATCAGTGACACTGCGCTCATCTGTACTCTGTGTTGAGAAATAGGCCAGCGTCAGACTCGTCAGAAAAAAGAGTGTGGCCAGTGCGGCCGTTGTTCTGGTCAGAAATGAAGCTGACCCCTGGCTACCAAAAACCGTTTGCGAAGCGCCACTACCAAATGCGGCGCCAACGTCGGCCCCTTTCCCCCGCTGGATCAGGATCAACCCGATCAATGCGATTGTGATAATGACATGAGCTGCTAATAAAGCTGTTTGCATTACATCTGCCTTAACAAAAAATTCTGACTAAACAGTTGGCCTAGTCTTAAAAATAAAAAGTTATCCTGCGGCTTTACAGATAGCCACGAAATCATTGACTTTCAGGGATGCGCCACCAATCAGCCCCCCATCAATGTCCGGCATACTGAACAGGTCTGCTGCATTCGTTGCATTGACACTGCCACCATAAAGGATGCGAACACCATTCGCGAGCGTTTCATCATATTTTGCTAGATAGGCACGGATAAAAGCATGTACTTCTTGCGCTTGCTCAGGCGAAGCTGTTTTGCCGGTTCCGATCGCCCAGACTGGCTCATATGCGAGCACACTCTGACGCAGCAATTCAACACCGTTTTCAAGTTTCAATACGGCATCTAGCTGCTGTGCAATGGCCTGCTCAGTGGTGCCGTTTTCACGCGTTTCCAGTAACTCACCGATACAGAGCACAGGGGTTACCTCACCTGCGACTGCGGCCGCCAGCCTTTCTGCTATCAGTTTATCGCTCTCACCGTAGATGTGGCGCCGCTCTGAGTGGCCAACGATGACATAACAGCAGTCAAATTCCTGCAACATCGAAGCTGAAAGCTCACCAGTAAAAGCGCCTGGTGCGGTTGATTGGCAGACGTTCTGTGCGCCGAGTCTGATCTCGCTCCCTTTGAGCTGTGAAGCCACCGAGTCAATAAACAGCGCAGGTGGACAGACCAGCACTTCAACAGCGGGGTGATGACCGAGGCCACCTTTTATTCCGTCAATCAGTTCGACGACGCTTTTTCGAGTACCGTTCATTTTCCAGTTTCCTGCAACGAGCGGACGACGCATATTATTGTTCCCTTTCATAAATTTGCCACATCAAAACGAAGCGCAAAAGATTACCGGTAGACGCAGGATAAATCAACGTAAACTTTGGAAAAACAACCAAAAAGTGGCGTTAAGCCAGTTCTCATAAAATTATCGCTGTACGCCATAAGATGAGATAATCTTCATTTAGAGTAGACTGCATCTATTTGTTTTAATAATTCTTTTGGGCATCTACAATCACCTCAGCCAGCTGCTTTGCGAGCCTTGTGACCTGTACAGCCTCGACTCCTTCTACCATCACCCGAACAACCGGCTCAGTGCCCGACGGGCGTAACAGTACTCGACCACTATCCATCAGTTCAGTTTCAACATCAGAGACTGCCTGGCTAACCACCTTATTCCCTTTCAGGTTAAAGGACTTGTCGGCCGGCACATTAATAAGATGTTGCGGATATTTTTTCATCCCGGATTTAAGCTCATGCAGCGTCTTGCCAGTCTCAAACATCGCAGAGATCACCTGGAGCGCAGAGACAATTCCATCACCCGTTGAGGTTCGATCAAGGCAGAGGATATGACCAGAGGATTCACCCCCTATCATCCACCCCTGCTGTTTCAGCAGCTCCATCACATAGCGATCCCCCACTAGCGCACGCTCAAAGCCGATGCCTCGCTCCTTCAGCGCGTGTTCCAGTCCGAGATTACTCATTACAGTGCCGACGACCGAGCCATGTAGTGAGGCTGTATTACGCCGTGATTCTGCAATGATAAACAGAATCTCATCACCATCGACCTCTTCGCCTTTATGGTCAACCATGATCAGGCGATCTCCGTCACCATCCAGTGCAATCCCAATATCGGCCTGATGCGCTACCACTGCCTCCTGAAGCGCTTTTGGCTTTGTAGAGCCGCAGTCAAGATTGATATTCAAGCCGTTAGGCTGATTACCAATTGGAATAACTGTAGCGCCTAATTCTTTGAAAACATTGGGAGCTATATGGTATGTAGCCCCATGAGCACAATCCACAACAATCGTTGTTCCGCTGAGATCAATTTTAGCGGGAATCGTGCTTTTACAAAATTCGATATAGCGTCCCGCTGCATCTACAATGCGCTTTGCTTTACCCAGGTATTTTGAGTCTACCGTTTCCATCGGTTTATCAAGCTCGTCTTCAATCGCAAACTCAATTTCATCTGGAAGCTTTGTCCCTTCAGATGAGAAAAACTTGATGCCGTTATCATAAAAGGGGTTATGCGAAGCACTGATGACAATACCTGCCTGCGCATGCAGTGTTCGAGTCAGGTAGGCGATGCCGGGGGTTGGCATTGGCCCTAAAAGGCGAATATTCACACCGGCGGCAGATAGACCCGCCTGCAGTGCGGACTCAAACATATAGCCTGAAATCCTGGTATCTTTGCCGATCAGAATGCCATCTTTGCCGTCACGCTTCATCACGCGACCGATGGCCCAGCCCAGCTTCAGGATGAATTCTGGTGTTATTGGTGACTCACCAACCTTGCCGCGAATCCCATCGGTGCCAAAATAACGCTTTTTCCTCGTTTCAGACATCCACTATTTCCCTGTTGTTCGACACATATAGCTAACCCTGACCGCCTGTAATGTTGCTGCGACATCATGAGCCCTGATAATTGATGCACCTTGCCATACCGCTACAGATGCAAGGGATATACTACCATAAAGTCTTTCATCAACCGCCAGGTCAAGCATATGTGCAATCATAGATTTTCGAGAAAGTCCCACCAGTATTGGTAACTCAAGCTCAAGCAGCCGGTCTAACCCCTTGAGTAGCGCTTGATTATGGCCCACTGTTTTTCCAAAACCGAAGCCGGGGTCAATAACGATTAACTCTCGCGACAAGCCGGCATCAATACAGGCCTGAACCCGCTGCTGCAAAAATGCGCCCACCTGCAGCACCACATCATCATATATCGGTGCAGACTGCATGGTCTGAGGCTCCCCCTGCATGTGCATTAAACAGACTGGGACCTGCAGATCAACCGCCGCCTCAAGCGCCCCCGCCTCCTGTAGTGCACGCACATCGTTGATCATTGAGGCGCCTGCCGCAACAGCCGCACGCATCACCGCCGGTTTACTGGTATCGATTGAAATGGGAACATCGACTTCAGCAGACAACGCCTCGATCACTGGAATAACACGCGAAAGTTCTTCATCAACCGAGACCGTTTCAGCGCCTGGACGTGTCGATTCGCCACCAATATCAATAATCGCAGCCCCCTCCTCGACCATCTCCAGGGCGTGCTGCAAGGCTTTTTCAGGCGAAAAAAAATCACCCCCATCAGAAAATGAATCGGGGGTGACATTGAGAATACCCATAACCGCCGGGTAGGTAAGTTCGTTAAGTTTCAACATCACACTTACCCCTGTTACTCATCTGGCTAGACTCAATGAGTAACAGGGAATTTAATGATCTC
>DRLG01000299.1 GCA_011053135.1 Chromatiales bacterium | reverse complement strand
TGTTGACGAAGGGCCAACACAGAAACGATTCAGAGCACGTGCACGTGGTCGTGGCAATCAGATTTTAAAACGTACAAGTCACATTACTGTGACCGTAAGCGACAAATAAGAGAGTTCTTATACTATGGGTCAAAAAGTACATCCAATTGGTATTCGCCTCGGCATTGTTAAGGATTGGACCTCGAAATGGTATGCCGATTCAAAAGATTATGCCGACTATCTTTTCACTGATCTTAAAGTGCGCGAGTACCTGAAAAAGAAACTGCAACAGGCTTCTGTAAGTAGAATTCAGATCGAACGGCCAGCACGCAATGCACGCATTACAGTGCACACTGCTCGTCCTGGAATGGTGATCGGTAAAAAAGGTGAAGATATCGAAGTGCTTCGCAAAGAGGTTTCAAGGATGATGGGGATTCCGGTCCACATCAACATTGAAGAAATTCGCAAGCCAGAGCTTGATGCACAGTTAGTTGCAGAGAGCGTTGCACAGCAGTTAGAGCGACGTATTATGTATCGTCGTGCAATGAAAAGAGCGGTGACCAACACCATGCGCCTGGGTGCGGGTGGCATTAAGATTAACGTCGCCGGCCGCTTGAATGGCGCAGAGATTGCTCGCCGCGAATGGTACCGAGAAGGTCGTGTTCCACTACACACACTTCGTGCTGATATCGATTACGGTACTGCTGAAGCCCACACGCCATCAGGTGTGATCGGCATCAAAGTATGGATATTCAAGGGCGAGGTATTTAATACGGCTGAGCAGGAAGATTCTAAACCTGCTGATAAGGCCGCGGCTAGTTAAAGGAAAGAGTAGTTATGCTTCAGCCAAAAAAGACAAAATTTCGTAAGCAGATGAAAGGCCGCAACCGCGGGCTGGCAACTGTCGGTAATAAAGTAAGCTTCGGTGAATTCGGACTAAAAGCTACCACCCGTGGTCGTATTACAGCTCGCCAGATTGAGGCCGCACGTCGCGCTATGACGCGCCACATCAAACGTGGTGGGAAAATCTGGATTCGAATTTTTCCTGACAAACCCATCACAAAGAAGCCTATTGAAGTAAGGCAGGGTAAAGGTAAGGGTAACGTAGAATACTGGGTATCTCAGATCCAGCCAGGCCGCATGTTATATGAAATGGAAGGTGTTTCTGAAGAGATTGCGCGAGAAGCATTTGAGCTTGCAGCTGCAAAACTACCTGTACAGACAACATTTGTATGCCGGACGGTAATGTGATGAATGCGACTGAACTGAGAGAAAAGACAATAGATGAACTGAATAGCGAAAAGCTTGAGCTATTGCGCGAGCAGTTTAACCTACGCATGCAAAAAGGTACTGGGCAGCTAAGCCAGTCTCATTTGCTGAAAAACGTACGTCGCAGCATTGCGCGCATCAACACAGTAATTAACGAGAAAAAAGCGGGTAATGAATCATGAGTGAACAAGCTCAGGTGTCACGTAGCGTGACGGGTCGTGTTATTAGCGACAAGATGGATAAGACTGTAACGGTTCTTGTAGAAAGAAAAGAGCCACACCCGCTTTATAAAAAATACATTAAACGTTCCACCAAACTACATGCTCATGATGAAAAGAATGAGTGTAGCGAAGGTGATTTAGTAACTATTGAACAGTGCCGTCCTTTGTCCAAGAGCAAATCATGGGTGCTTGTTTCAGTGGACGAAAAGGCTGCTGGTTAAGATCAGCGCTGAAGAAACGAAAATATAAGGTTGACGGGGATAAACGATGATACAGATGCAGTCAAAACTCGACGTTGCTGATAACAGTGGTGCACGTCAGCTAATGTGTATCAAGGTATTGGGCGGTTCACACCGTCGTTATGCTGGTGTTGGTGACATTATTAAAGTGAGCATTAAGGAAGCGATTCCTCGTGGCAAGGTCAAAAAAGGCGAGGTCTACAACGCGGTAGTTGTAAGAACCTGTAAAGGGGTTCGTCGTGATGACGGTTCCCTGATCCGCTTCGACTCAAATGCAGCCGTGCTGCTCAACAGTCAGTTACAGCCAATTGGTACGCGTATCTTTGGGCCTGTTACACGCGAGCTGCGCTCAGAACGTTTCATGAAAATCATTTCATTAGCCCCAGAAGTTCTGTAAGGCTATTGCGCGGACGATATTAAAGATGAAAAAGATTAAACAGAATGATGATGTAATTGTGATCGCCGGAAAAGATAAAGGTAAGCGAGGCACGGTTATTAAAATAGTCAGCGACGAGCGTGTGATCGTTGAGAATATAAACATGGCTAAACGTCACACCAAGCCTAACCCGAACAAAAGCATTGCTGGCGGCATTGTGAGCAAAGAGATGCCAATCAATATCTCTAATATTGCGCTTTACAATCCAGCCACTAAAAAAGCTGATCGGGTTGGTGTCCGGACTCTGGAAGATGGACGAAAAGTTCGCTTCTTCAAGTCTGACAACGAAGTCATAGATAGCTAATAATTTTAAGGTTGGATAGGAAGATGGCAAGACTCCAGGAACATTACCGCGACAATGTAGTCAATCAGCTGGTTGAGAAGATGGGCTACAAGAGCGTAATGGAAGTACCGCGTATCACAAAAATCACACTTAATATGGGTGTTGGTGAAGCTGTTGGTGATAAAAAGGTTATCGAGCATGCAGTCAATGATCTGCAGAAAATCAGCGGTCAGAAAGTTGTTGTTACTTATGCCCGCAAGTCGGTAGCAGCATTTAAGATTCGTGACGGTTGGCCCATTGGTTGCAAAGTCACCCTACGTCGAGAGCGGATGTATGAGTTTCTGGACCGCCTGATTTCAATCTCTATCCCCCGTATCCGCGATTTTCGTGGTTTGAATGGTAAGTCTTTTGATGGCCGCGGTAATTACAGCATGGGTGTTCGTGAGCAGATCATGTTTCCTGAAATTGAATATGAAAAGATTGATACTTTGCGTGGAATGGATATCACTATCACCACGACAGCAAAAAGCGATGAAGAAGGTCGCGCACTGCTGGAAGCATTCAACTTTCCATTTAAGAAGTGAGGAGCTGACTCATGGCAAAAGTTTCAATGATTAATCGCGAAGCAAAAAGAACGCGCCTGGTGGCAAAATATGCCGCGAAAAGAGCTGAATTAAAGCGTATAATGTGCGACGAAAATGCGCCAGATGAAGAGCGTGATGCGGCGCAGCGTAAATTTCATGCGCTTCCACGAGACTCAAGTCCTGTACGCCAGCGTAAGCGCTGTCGCATTACAGGTAGACCACACGGTTTTTACCGTAAGTTCGGCCTAAGCCGTAACAAATTGAGAGAGTCAGCTATGCGTGGTGATGTGCCAGGCCTGGTTAAGGCAAGTTGGTAAATCACTGCTTTTATAGCAAGTGATTAAATTGAATTATTGAATAAAACGACTGGTTAGGATTTATAAATGAGTATGACCGACCCCATTGCGGATATGTTGACACGCATTCGCAACGCACAAGCAGCGAACAAAGTTGATGTATCTATGCCATCTTCGACGCTGAAAGAGTCAATCGCAGCTGTTCTAAAGGGTGAAGGCTACATCAATGACTTTTCAACGGATGTAGATGGTGAGAAAAAGTCACTGACAATCACGCTGAAATATTACCAGGGTAAACCTGTTATTGATGAACTGAAGCGCGCCAGTCGCCCGGGTTTAAGGGTTTATAGAGGAAAAGGCGAGATTCCAAAAGTTCAGGCTGGACTAGGGATTGCGATTGTCTCTACCTCGAAAGGTGTTATGACTGACCGTGCAGCACGCTCGGCAGGTCATGGCGGTGAAGTTCTCTGTTATATTTCTTGATTGGTTGAGCTATGTCTAGAATTGCAAAAAATCCAGTGACTGTTCCTGCTGGTGTTGACGTTACAATTAACGGCCAGGACATCTCTGTAAAAGGTGGAAAGGGTCAGTTGACCTTTTCTGTTCATAACGACGTTGAAGTTGTTAGAGAGGGTGATGAACTGCGTGTTGTTGTACGCGGGAAAGGAAAGTCTGCTATTGCACAATCTGGCACAACTAGAGCGATCGTAAACAACATGGTTACGGGTGTGCATATCGGTTTTGAAAAGAAGCTAGCCCTGGTTGGTGTCGGTTACCGTGCCCAGGCTAAAGGCAAAGTATTAAACCTGACACTTGGTTTCTCTCATCCCGTTAACTTTGATGTGCCTGAAGGGGTTACGGTAGAAACCCCGAGCCAGACAGAAATCGTCGTTAGCGGAGCAGACAAGCAACTCGTTGGCCAGGCCGCAGCAAATATTCGAGCCTTTCGCCCGCCAGAGCCTTACAAAGGCAAAGGTGTGCGCTATGTTGGCGAGCATATCGCTATGAAAGAAGCCAAGAAAAAATAATTAAAGCCCGAAATTAGAATTTATATAGGTGAATAGCGTGGACAAGAAAACAGGTCGTTTACGTAGAGCACGACGCACAAGAGCCAAGATAAAAGAACTGCGTGTAGAGAGGCTTTGCATCTTTCGTACGCCTAGACATATCTATGCTCAGTTGATTGGTACCAGTGGTGCTGATGTGATTGCAAGTGTCTCTACGCTGGACAAAGATGTTAAAGCAAGCCTAAGCAATGGTGGCAATATTTCTGCTGCTACTGCGGTTGGAAAGATGATCGCAGATAAGGCAAAAGCAGCTGGTGTCACTAAGGTTGCATTTGATCGTTCAGGATATAAATACCATGGTCGTGTGAAAGCGTTAGCGGAAGCTGCGCGTGAAAACGGCCTCGAATTCTAAGGGCTAGGAAATGGCTAAGTTTGATGCTTCTCAAAAGAGTGATGATCTACAGGAAAAACTTGTAGGTGTCCGTCGTGTTGCCAAGGTTGTAAAAGGTGGACGTCAGTTTGGTTTTTCCGCACTAACCGTGGTTGGTGATGGCAAGGGCCGTGTTGGTTTTGGTAGTGGAAAAGCGCGCGAAGTGCCCATTGCGATTCAGAAAGCAATGGAAGATGCTCGCCGCAATATGGTTGACGTTAAACTCAACGATGTGACCCTGCAGTATCCAATTACAGCAACGCACGGCGCGGCTAAAGTCTTTATGCAGCCTGCTACACCGGGTACCGGGATTATTGCCGGAGGCGCAATGCGCGCTGTATTCGAAGTGCTAGGTGTACAGGACGTTCTGGCCAAGTGTATCGGTTCAACAAATCCAGTGAATGTGGTGCGCGCAACAGTTAATGGTTTATGTGAGATGACCAACGCTGAAGCGGTTGCGGCAAAACGTGGCAAAACGGTTAAGGAAATATTGGAATAATTCTAATGGTTGATAACAAAAGACAAATCAAAGTGACGCTGGTACGCAGCCCAAATGGGCGCCTGGCATCTCACAAGGCCTGTCTTGCTGGTTTAGGGCTTCGCCGGATGCATCAGACTGTCTCCGTTGAAGATACCCCCTGTACCCGCGGCATGATCAATAAAGCATATTACATGCTGAGAATTGAGGAAGAGTAAGATGTATCTTAATACAATCAAGCCAGCTGCCGGCGCAAAACAGACACGTAAGCGCGTTGGGCGCGGCATAGGCTCAGGCCTGGGCAAGACATGTGGCCGTGGTCATAAAGGGCAACATTCACGCTCTGGTGGCTTTACCAAAGTGGGTTTTGAGGGTGGTCAGATGCCACTTCAGCGCCGCCTTCCTAAGATCGGTTTCTCATCTCGAGTTAAAGCGAGCCGCGCAGAAGTTCGTCTACACGAGCTTGATGCTGTCGAAGCTGATGTTATCGATCTGGACGCATTGAAAGCCGCTAATATTGTTCCACAGCAGACATTGAAAGCAAAAGTGATCGCCTCTGGAGAACTGAGCAGAGCTGTGACGCTGCGTGGTATTAACGTAACTAAAGGTGCTCGAGCGGCGATTGAAGCTGCTGGCGGCAAAATCGAGGACTAAGTGGTCGCACCAGGCTCAGCATTAGCAGGCACAGGCCGTCTGACAGAGCTCAAACAGCGTTTGCTGTTTGTTCTTGGCGCACTGCTTGTTTACCGCATCGGAACGCATATCCCTGTTCCGGGAATTGACCCGATGGCACTGGCTGCACTGTTTGAGCAGAGCCGCGGAACCATCATCGATATGTTTAACATGTTCTCGGGTGGTGCGTTAGGTCGTCTCTCTGTCTTTGCGCTGGGCGTGATGCCCTATATTTCAGCATCGATTATTATCCAGCTTCTGACGGCAGTATCGCCAAAATTAGAGCAGCTGAAGAAAGAGGGTGAGTCGGGTCGTCGTAAGCTATCGGAATATACGCGTTACTTAACCCTGTTTTTAGCGACATTCCAGGCGCTAGGCATCTCAATCGCGCTCGAGAGCCAGCAGATTGGTGGTGGGGGTGTTGTTATTGATCCGGGCTGGGATTTTCGAGCGGTCGCTGCGCTAAGCCTTGTTACCGGCACGATGTTCCTTATGTGGCTGGGTGAACAGATAACAGAGCGGGGAATTGGTAACGGTATCTCGATTATCATCTTTGCGGGTATTGTGGCTGGGCTACCATCTGCGATTGGTGGGACATTAGAGCTGGCAAGAACAGGCGAAATGAGCTCAGCAGTTGTTCTGGTTATTATCACGCTGGCAATTGCAGTTACCGCATTTGTTGTGTTTGTTGAACGTGGGCAGAGACGGATTACGGTTAATTACGCTAAGCGTCAGCAAGGGCGTAAGATGTATGCAGGTCAGACGAGTCATTTACCGCTTAAAGTGAACATGGCGGGTGTTATTCCACCGATCTTTGCTTCGGCAATCATCATGTTTCCTGCGACAATAGGCGGCTGGTTTGGTAGTGCCGAAGGGATGGAGTGGTTGCAGGATCTTTCTCAGATGATCTCACCAGGTCAGCCACTTTATGTGATGCTACTGGCACTTGCGATTATCTTTTTCTGCTTCTTTTATACAGCGTTGCAGTTTAATCCAAAAGATACGGCTGACAACCTGAAGAAGTCTGGTGCTTTTATTCCCGGTATTCGTCCAGGTGATCAGACTGCACAGTATATTGATAAAGTGATGAGCCGCCTCACCCTGGTGGGGGCACTCTATATCACAGCGGTCTGTCTGCTACCAGAGTTCTTGATCGTATACTGGAATGTACCGTTCTATTTTGGTGGCACATCACTGTTGATTATTGTGATTGTGGTGATGGATTTTATGGCACAGGTTCAGTCTCATTTGATGTCTCATCAGTATGACAGCCTGCTGAAAAAGTCGAAGCTCAAGGGTAGTGGCGGGCCGAAGCGCTAGACTTGTAATAACTGATTAAATATTGGGTTTGGAGAAATACGGTGAAAGTACGTGCATCAGTAAAAAAAATCTGCAGAAACTGTAAAGTTGTTCGCAGAAAAGGCGTGGTTCGGGTGATCTGTAAGGATGCTCGTCACAAACAAAGGCAAGGTTAGTTGCTGATTGGCACGGATTTTTATTGATTTCGTCGCCTATCAATAATAGAATTACCCGCTTTCGCAAAATGCGGAGCGATATCAGTGTTTAGGAGCGTTTAGATGGCCCGTATTGCAGGCATCAATATCCCGGTAAACAAACATACTGTCATTGCTTTAACAGCAATCTACGGTATTGGACCCACCCGGGCAAGTAAGATTTGTGAAGTGAGCAGCATCGATCCGACTAGAAAAGTGAAGGATCTGACTGAAGCAGAGCTTGAGTCACTGCGAACTGAAGTAGGCAAGTTCGAGGTTGAGGGTGATCTTCGTCGTGAAGTTACGATGAATATCAAGCGCTTAATGGACCTCGGTGCATACCGTGGCATCCGTCATCGCCGCGGACTGCCACTTCGTGGACAGAGAACTAAAACAAATGCACGTACCCGTAAAGGGCCACGTAAAGCGATCAGAAAGTAAAATACTACGGAAGCGACCAGTAGATCATGGCTAAAACAAGTAATCGTGCGCGTAAGCGCATCAAAAAAAATGTTGTCGATGGCGTAGCACACATTCACGCTTCGTTTAACAACACAATCATCACCATTACCGACCGTCAGGGAAACACCCTGGCCTGGGCAACAGCTGGTGGTTCTGGCTTCCGTGGCTCAAGAAAGAGTACCCCTTTCGCTGCACAGGTTGCTGCTGAAAGAGCAGGCTCTGTTGTCAAAGAGTTTGGCATGAAAAATATGGATGTGATGGTGAAAGGCCCAGGGCCTGGCCGCGAATCTGCAGTACGCGCACTTCACTCCGCAGGATTTAAAATTAATAGCATTTCCGATGTGACCCCGATCCCGCATAATGGGTGTCGTCCGTCGAAAAAGCGTCGAGTTTAAGGTAGGTTATTGTGGCTAAATATGTAGGTGCAAAGTGTCGTTTATGTCGCCGTCAGGGCGAAAAGCTTTTCCTGAAAGGTGAGAAGTGTCATACCGCTAAGTGTGCGGTAGAAAATAGAGCATTCCCCCCTGGTCAGCACGGTACTCGTCGCACACGCCTGACCGATTATGCAGTACAGCTGCGTGAAAAACAGAAGGTCAAAAGAGTCTACGGCGTACTCGAAGATCAGTTTAGAAGCTACTATAGCGAAGCTGACCGCCGTAAGGGTTCGACGGGTGAAAATCTACTGAAGATTCTTGAATGTCGTCTTGATAATGTCGCATACCGCATGGGCATGGGCGTATCGCGCAGCGAAGCGCGCCAGCTAGTGAGGCACAACGCGCTGACCGTTAACGGTAAGAAGGTCAATATCCCAAGCTACCAGGTTAAGCCGGGTGATGAGTTAGCTATTGCTGAGAAATCAAAAGGTCAGCTACGCATTAAGTCATCACTGGAATTTGCGCAGCAGCAGGGATTTGCCGACTGGATTCAGGTCGATAGCGACAAAATGGTCGGCACGTTTAAGGCCTGTCCGGAAAGAAGCGATCTTCCTGCTGAGATTAATGAGCATTTAATTGTAGAACTGTACTCGAAGTAAGTTTATTTCCGGTCAAGTTTAAACAATTACTAATTCTGATATAACGGACTCTAGAGAGGACAATTAATGCAGGGCTCAGCAAACGAATTTTTAAAACCACGTGTTGTCGATGTTCAGGTCATTAATGATCTGCGTGCAAAAGTAACACTGGAACCCTTAGAGCGCGGCTTTGGTCACACTTTAGGTAATGCGATACGCCGCATTCTGATGTCTTCGATCCCCGGTTGTGCTGTCACCGAGGTTGAGATCGATGGTGTGCTACATGAATACACTACGATAGAAGGTGTGCAGGAAGATGTGATCGATATCCTGTTAAACCTGAAAGGGCTTTCAATCGTTATGCATGAGCGTGACGAAGCGACATTAACTGTCACGAAGAAAGGTTCAGGGCAGCTGCTGGCAAGCGACATTGAACTTTCACATGATATTGAAATCATGAATCCAGATCATGTGATTGCCAACCTGACTGAAGTGGGCGAGCTAAACATGCGCCTTAAAATAGAACGTGGACGTGGTTATCAGCCAGCAGTCAACAGACGCACAGCTGCTACAGCCGATGTGGGTGACGAAAGTCGTCCGATCGGTAATCTTCAGCTAGATGCCTCTTTTACGCCAGTTCGTCGTATCGCATACAACGTTGAAAGTGCGCGCGTGGAACAGCGTACAGATCTCGACAAGTTGATTATCGATATTGAAACGAACGGTAGCATTGACCCTGAAGAGGCCATTCGCCGTGCCGCAAGCATTCTTAAAGATCAGCTCTCAATCTTTGTTGACCTCGAGACAACCACTATTGAAGAGCCTGTTCAGCAAGAAGCAGATATTGACCCAATCTTGCTGCGACCAGTAGATGATCTTGAGTTAACAGTTCGTTCTGCCAACTGCCTTAAAGCGGAAAACATCTTTTTTATAGGTGATCTGATTCAACGCACGGAAGTCGAACTACTAAAAACACCAAACCTTGGGAAAAAATCTTTGACCGAAATCAAGGATATCCTCGGATCCCAGGGATTATCACTAGGCATGCGTCTGGAAAACTGGCCACCAGCAGGACTTGTTGGTGCAAGCAGCAATTCAGAAGCAGAAGCTTAAGATCTAGTTAATTGAGAATATAGAAAATGCGCCATAGACAGAGTGGAAGAAAACTAAACAGAACAAGCAGCCACCGTGATGCGATGTTTAAAAACATGTCGGCATCACTGGTTCGCCATGAAATGATCCGCACAACACTGCCAAAAGCCAAAGAGTTGCGCCGCGTTGTTGAACCACTGATCACCCTGGGTAAGAACGATACTGTTGCAAACCGTCGTCTGGCATTTGCCCGCACACGTGACCGCGAAGTTGTTACAAAACTGTTTAATGAGCTAGGCCCACGTTATCAGGATCGCCCGGGTGGTTATCTGCGAATACTGAAATGCGGTTTTAGAGATGGCGATAGCGCACCCATGGCGATTGTTGAGCTGGTTGATCGTCCACTTCCTGAGATTGAAGAGGATGACTCCGAAAGCGAAAGCTAAACAGTAAAAGCCGGGTTTATCCCGGCTTTTTTATCTCTAACATGATTGTGTTATCCACAGATTTCGGTTTAGAGGGGCCCTACATCGGGCAAGTAAAGGCGGCCATATATCAGCAGACCCCTGACTGTTGCATCATCGATCTCTTCTCTGATCTTCCCTGTTTTCACCCAGAGGCGGCTGCATCACTGATTGCTGCCTACTGCCAGAACTTTCCAATCGGTACGGTTTTTCTCACTGTTGTTGATCCCGGTGTTGGCATGGGTGAGCATACACCCATGGTGGTAAAGGCAGGGGGCTGCTGGTTTGTAGGTCCCGGCAATGGGCTGTTTGATCGGGTGATAAAGAGAGATCGCCAGTCGCAGTGCTGGCGAATTTCGTGGAGGCCTGAAACGCTCTCACATTCATTCCATGCGCGAGACCTCTTCGCTCCCATCGCTGCTGAACTTGCCCAGGGCTCTTTTCCTGAGTGGAAACTTGATCTGATGGCGGCTCCTGATCCGGCCTCGCTTGAGAACAACTATTTTCGTGTCGCCTACATCGACCACTTCGGTAATCTGGTTTCTGGTATAGAGGCGAAGTGTGTTCCTCTGGATAGCGTGTTGATGCTATGTGGAAAAAAGATCTCCTATGCCAGGACATTTGGCGAGTGCGCACCCGGAGCACTATTCTGGTATGAGAACTCAAATGGTCTGGTCGAAATCGCAGCGAATCGCGCATCTGCAGCCAGCCTGCTGAACGCCGCGATTGGTGATCACATCCATATCTGAAAAATAGCTGCTGAATAATAGGGTTTAGCTGGGCTGCTATTTTAGTAGGCAGAGATTGCTAGGTCATCAATTGAAGCTGGTATATTATGTCTGATTCGTCATGAGGGTGTGTTTTTTCGGTATGAAAGGGGAGGCTTCACTGTAATATGGCTCAGGTGCTCGTCAGATGGTTTCGGCGTTACTTCACTGATCAGGAAGGGGTAATCCTTGCTCTGCTGCTGCTGGCAGGGTTTGCGATT
>DRLG01000298.1 GCA_011053135.1 Chromatiales bacterium | reverse complement strand
TCGGAATACCATTCCGAGCACAATGGTAAAACCTACTACTTCTGTAGTGACGGCTGTTTGAGTAAGTTTCAGCTCTCACCAGATCAATATCTGAAAGCGGGTAAGCAAGAGGGAGAAGGGTGTTGCTGCAGCAGTCAAAAACCGGCAGCGCCAGAATCCACAACAGAAAAAAAGGGCTGTTGTGGTGGCAGGCACCATGGCCACCATAAAGCTGCCACATCGAGTCAGGGGGATGATGAAACCGCGATCTACACCTGCCCGATGCACCCTGAGATCGAACAGCAGGGGCCGGGCAGTTGCCCGAAGTGCGGCATGGCGCTGGAACGAAAAGATGTTCCACTTGCCGCCACAACAACCGAATACACCTGCCCGATGCATCCTGAGATTGTTCAGGATCACCCAGGTAACTGCCCCAAATGCGGTATGGCGCTAGAGCCACGCACAGTAGCGGCAGCAGAAGATAACAGCGAGCTGGATGATATGACGCGCCGTTTCTGGGTTAGCGCGCTGCTGGCGATTCCGGTCTTTTTCAGCGCCATGGCGGCGGAGTTCTGGCCTGAGGCGATTAACGGTCTAATCGAACCCACCACTCGCCAGTGGGCTGAACTTGCGCTCTCCGCTCCCGTTGTCTGGTGGGGCGGCTGGATCTTCTTTCAGCGGGGCTGGCGATCGATTGTGACCCGTAACCTTAATATGTTTACGTTGATTGCGATCGGGGTTGGCATCGCCTGGATCTATAGCCTGATCGCGGTGCTGGTGCCGGGGATATTTCCACCCGCCGTCTTTAATGAGGCGGGTGTGGTGCCGGTCTATTTTGAGGCCGCCGCCGTGATCACTGCGCTCGTGTTACTGGGGCAGGTGATGGAGCTACGCGCCCGTAGTCAGACCAACGCTGCGATTAAATTACTGCTAGGACTCGCGCCAAAGACGGCACGTATTGTCCGCGAAGACGGCACAGAAGAGGATATCCCGTTAGAACATGTGAAACCGGGTGACCAGCTGCGTGTTCGTCCCGGCGAGAAGATACCTGTAGATGGTGAAGTGATCGATGGTGAAAGTAATGTCGATGAGTCGATGGTCACCGGCGAGCCGATCCCGGTGGCTAAGACAAGCGGTGAAAAACTGATCGGCGCGACCGTTAACGGTACCGGTGGTCTGTTGATGCGAGCCGACCGGGTGGGCGCAGATACGCTACTGGCACAGATCGTCAAGATGGTCTCGGATGCGCAACGTTCACGCGCACCGATTCAGAAACTGGTTGATGTCGTCGCCAGCTATTTTGTCCCGACTGTTGTCGTTGTTGCGGTGATCACCTTTATTGTCTGGAGTGTATGGGGACCTGAGCCCGCTATCGCCTATGCCGTGATCAATGCGGTGGCAGTTCTGATTATCGCCTGCCCCTGTGCACTGGGTTTGGCAACACCGATGTCGATCATGGTCGGCACCGGCAAAGGGGCCATGATGGGGGTGCTGATCAAAAATGCCGAAGTGCTGGAGATTATGCAGAAGGTCGATACCCTGGTGGTGGATAAAACCGGCACATTAACCGAAGGCAAACCAAAACTTGTTTCGGTGTTTGCGTGTGAAGGTTTTCAGCAGGATAATAACCTGAGGCTGGCCGCTAGTCTGGAACGCGCCAGTGAGCACCCCCTGGCCGAAGCGATTGTGCAGGGTGCCGAGGAAAAAGCGCTTACACTGACTCAGGCGGACAACTTCCAGTCAGTAACGGGCAAAGGGGTGACCGGCATTGTCGATGGCCGCAAGGTGGCACTGGGTAATCTAAAGCTGCTTGAAAGCCTTAGCATCGAAGTGGGTGATCTGCCTCAGCAGGCCGACAGCCAGCGTGCTGAAGGGCAGACCGTGATGCTACTGGCGATCGATGGCAAAGCCGCAGGCCTCATTGGTGTGGCTGACCCGATTAAAGCGAGCACGCCTGAAGCGATTCGGGACCTGCATGCAGAAGGGATTCGGGTGGTGATGCTGACAGGTGACAGCCGCAAAACGGCCGAAGCGGTCGCCGCAAAACTGGATATCGACCAGGTGCAGGCAGAGGTGCTGCCGGAGCAGAAAGCGGAAGTGGTTAAACAGCTCCAGGCAGAAGGGCATATCGTCGCCATGGCTGGCGATGGTATCAACGATGCTCCCGCATTGGCACAGGCACATGTTGGTGTCGCGATGGGTACCGGCACCGATGTGGCGATGGAGAGCGCTGGTGTCACCCTGGTTAAGGGTGACCTGCGCGGCATCGTACGAGCGCGGCGGCTGAGTCGCGCCACCATGCGCAACATCCGCCAGAACCTCTTTTTTGCCTTTATCTATAACGCTGCCGGCGTACCGATTGCAGCGGGTGTACTCTATCCCGTGTTTGGCCTGTTGTTATCACCGATGATTGCCGCCGCGGCAATGAGCTTTAGTTCCGTATCGGTCATTGCAAACGCACTCAGGCTAAAAGGAGTAAAGCTGTAATGTACTGCGCTGGGGTTTTAATCATGGAGCCAACCGATGCACGGTGATGCTGGATATGCCTACGGGATGTGGATAGTAGCGGCCTTTAATGTCGGTATTTTTCTCTTTTTTATCCTGAGCTTTCTCAAGCCACGGGGGAGTCAGGAGTGGCGTAGTATGGGTGTGGTAGGCGCCTTTCTGGTGGCACTCTTTGCCGAGATGTACGGTTTTCCATTAACGATCTATCTGCTCTCTGGCTGGCTGGGTGACGCCTATCCCGCACTGCAACCCTTTAGCCACAAGTATGGCCACCTCTGGGTGGTGGTGTTTGGCGGCTCTGATCTGGCGTGGGCGGTTGTGATGGGGTTGAGTCTGCTGTTGATGGTGATGGGCTATCTGCTGCTTTCAAAAGGGTGGACACAGATTCACGCCGCACGAGGTGGGCTGGTTACCGACGGTATCTACGCCTACGCTCGTCACCCACAGTACACCGGCCTGTTTCTGGTCATCATCGGTTTTCTGGTGCAGTGGCCCACGCTGCTCACGGTGATTATGGCGCCCATCATGCTCTACGCCTATGTACATCTGGCGCGAGTAGAAGAGCAGCGCGCCGAAGCCGAATTTGGTGAGCTCTACCGTGACTATGC
>DRLG01000297.1 GCA_011053135.1 Chromatiales bacterium | reverse complement strand
GCCCGCCGCCACTCTTTTGTGATGTACTCATCGAATGAGCGGCGATTAGGGATCCCGGTCAGGCCATCAATCGCAGAGAGACGCTGTAGCTCTGCATTCTTTTTTTCCAGCTCCTTTTGCAGTTCACGCAATTCACGAAAAGCGGCGTCACGTTGCTGCTGCGCCACAAAACTGCGGGAGTGCGCCTCTATCCGGGCAATCAGTTCAATTTTATCGGGCAGTTTTACAAGATAATCGCTAGCGCCTTTGCTAAAGGCTTCACGCTTATCTTTGGGGTCTTCTTTACTCGACAGAACAATCACAGGTGTACTCTTCAGGGCGGGATGATTGCGGTAAAAATGCACCAATGTCATGCCATCGATATCGGGCATCACCAGATCCTGGAGGATCGTGGTTGGTTTAACCTCAAGCGCCACCTCAACTGCCTTTTTAGGATCCCGACAGTAGTGGAACGTGATTGATGGTTCACTTTCTAACATCCGCCGGATCGCCTCAGCCACAATCAGCTGATCATCAACTAGCAGTACAGTGACAGGCTCTACTGCGCTGTCCGAAGGCGACTGTAGTTCTCTGTCTTCGCTCATATCCGTCTTCCCATGCTCACTCCTGAGCCACGTTATGATACTGTTTGAGTAATACCGCACCAATCTCTTCGAGCGGCAGGATCTCTACGGCAGCGTCTAATGCAGCGGCCGCTTTAGGCATACCATAAACGGCGCAGCTTGCCTCATCCTGAGCGATGGTGTGAATATTTTTCTGGCGCAGCGACAGCAGGCCCGCCGCACCATCGCGCCCCATGCCTGTTAACAGCACTGCCGTCATCTTACCACCCCAGTGAGTCGCTACACTCTCAAAAAAGACATCGACCGACGGACGATACACTATTTCTACCGGGTTCTCAGTATAGGCCAAACGACCACGAGCAGACATCACCAGGTGGTCATTGGTCGAGGCAAGGTAGACGACACCCGGCGTGATACGCTCACCTTCTTCGGCCACCTTCACCGTCATCTTGCACTGCGTATCCAGCCACTCGGCCAGCTCACTGGCAAAATGAGCGTCAATATGCTGAATAACCACGACACTGGCAGAGAAATCTTCGGGAAACTCTTTTAGCACTTTGGCTAATGCAGGCGGCCCCCCCGTAGAGGAACCAATCGCAATCAGTGCCTGGTTTTGCTGTGAAGCGGTCAACATTGGTGCGCGCTTAACCCTGGCAGCTCTCCGTACCGGCGCACGACATGTTAATTTTTCGATCGTTCTAATTTTATCAAGAATAGCCAGCTCATCCTGGAATTCACCTGTACGCCCCAGCACCGGTGTCTTGACCACATCGAGCACGCCAGCCCCCATCGCTTCAAACACCATACCGCTGTTTCCTTCAACCGAGCTGGTGACGATCAGGATAGGACATGGGGTGGCCTGCATGATACGGCGACTCGCTTCAACCCCGTTCATCACCGGCATGATAAGGTCCATCAAAATTAAATCAGGCAAGTCGCCCGCACACAGATTTACCGCCTCTTCACCATTGATCGCAATCCAGGCCAATTGATGGTCAGTGGTTGAAGAGAGGAAACGTTTCAGCCCCTCAACCACCATCATCGTGTCATTTACAATAGCGATCCTCATCCCGCCTCCCCAATCAGATCAACCACTGCTTCACGTAATGTCTCATCATGAAAACCGCCCTTGGTCAGGTAATAGTCTGCGCCTGCCTCCAGCCCCAGTAACTTATCTTCTTCTCGATCTTTATATGAAACAACCATCACCGGCAAACCCTTCAATGTTTCATCCTGTTTAATTAATCGCACCAGTTCAATTCCGTCCATCCGTGGCATATCAATATCAGTAATCACAAGGCGATAATCCCCACTGCGCACTGCATTCCAGCCATCCATCCCATCTACAGCCACATCCACTTCGTAGCCATACGCCTCTAACATCTTACGTTCTACTTCGCGTACAGTAATCGAATCATCAACTACCAGAACCCGTTTTCGTTCACCATCATCACCGCTATCCCCCCCCACCTTATCAATCTGCCCTCGTGAAATTAGCTTCGCAATGGAGCGAGCCATATCATCGACATCGATAATTAAAGTGGGGGAACCATCATCAAGCAGTGCAGCTACACTGATATCCTTTACCTTGCCCAGGCGTGGATCTATCACCTGTACCGCAAGCTCGCGCTCACCAAGAAAGGCGTCCACAATGACCCCATACTGCCCATGGCGGTCACTCAGAATCACAACCGAGAGCTGCCGGTCTTCTGTTGACCCCTGCTCCACACCGAATAGCTGCGCTGCGGAGACCAGCCCAATATGGTTGTCGTTCCAGGTGATATATTGATGATCTTCAACAAGCTCAATTTGCTCTGCTGAGATCTTCAGTAAGTGGTCTATTCTCGCCAGTGGAAAGGCGTAACTTTCGCCACCAATGTCCACCAGCAGGGTTCTAATTACCGACAGAGTCAATGGCAACTGCATCTGAAAACGGGTCCCCTCACCCGCTGTTGAGGCGATGGTGACCACACCTCTCATCTCCTTTACGGAGTCATGCACCACATCCAGCCCGACACCCCGACCAGATAGCTCAGTCACTTCATTGCGTGTGCTGAAGCTGGGCAGAAAAAGAAATTCTAACAGCTCCATCTCGCTCATTTGAGATAGCATCTCTTCACTGCTTAAACCACGCTCAATAATTTTCTGCTTAAGTGATTCAAGGTCAACGCCCCGCCCATCATCCTCAACGGTTACCAGCAACATGCCAGAGCGGTGGCATGCATCCAGCTTCACAATAGCCTGGGCTGGCTTGCCATTTTCGATTCTCACCTCTGGCATCTCAATGCCGTGATCAACCGCATTACGTAACAGATGGTTGAGTGGTGCCTTTACCATCTCCAGCACATCACGATCGACCTGCGTTGTGACGCCAGTGATCTCAAGCCGCGCATCCTTTCCCAGTGAGCGCGCAACATCACGCACCATACGCTGAAACCCATCCACCCCATCAGAGAAAGGGCGCATGCGGCTCGCAAGCACTTCACGGTGAAGCCTTCCTGCTAGATTGGCCGCACGGTAATCAAAGTGTTCGAGATCGACAAGCCGATCAGACAATATCTCTCGCTGCTTTACCGCCTTACGTTGCAGCTCGATTAGTGTGGCTTCAAGCGCAGGATCTTCACAGATCTCATTAAAGCGTTCACGCAAACTATCGAGTTCACTCACCAGATCAAACTGAAAGCGCTTAAAACGCTGCATCGATTCAATATGGGGGTGCAGCCAGCGCGCCTCTACCATCGCTTCGCCTGCCAGCCCGAGCAGACGGTCCATCCGCTCAGTGCTAACACGCAGCACACGCTCTTTCACTTCTGCCAGTGATGGTGCTTTGTCTGGCGGAGGATTATCCTCAGCCAAAAGCGTGGCTTCCGTTCTCGCCGCGCTGTTATCTGCCCCGTCGGCTGAAAGTCCACCCGTTTCAGAGGGTGTGACAGGTGAAGCGAGTTGAGACTCGTCAGCGCTACCCTTTTCGGCCAGGGCCAGCGCTTCGCTATTCTCAGCCACGGTGGCCTGCTGCCTCTCCCCGCTGAGCACGCCTTCGATCGCCCTTACCAGTGAGTCCACTGTCGCGTTATTCTCCGCCTCCCAGGAACTCAATGCCGACTCATCAAGTTTCGCCACCTGCGCCATCAAATCAACACCTTTCAATAGCACATCGATATCACTACTGTTCAAAGTTAACTGCTTCTTCTGGGCTGCAACAAAACAGTCCTCCATCACATGGGCGATACGCACAACGGGGTCAATTTCCACCATACGCGCGGCACCCTTGATGGAGTGAGAGGCGCGCATCATCGGTTCAAGATTATCGCTGGCTGCCGGGTTATGCTCTAATACAAGCAGTCCATCTGTGAGCAGTGACAACTGCCCTTCAGCCTCTGTTCTAAAGAGTTCCAGCATTGAGAAACCACTTAGGTCATCGCTCATAACAGGCTTCTCTTGAGCGAGTTAAAGAGCAACTCCTGATCGAGCAGGCCAACATGCCGCCCTTCAAGCTCAAACAGTCCGGCCAGGTGGGAATACATCGAATTGGCGGCAGTGACTGGCACATCACGGATATTATCTCGCCAAATCCGGTGAGTACCGATGATCTCACTCACAGGGAAGACAAACTGTTCACTATCTTTGACAAAGATCACCAGACGTTCGAGGATACTCTTACGCAGTAGTGACGAAGGGGTATTTTCCCCTTTATCTACGGATAGTAAGGTACCCATCGAGACCCATAGTTTTAGCTCACCGCGTACATTCACCAGCCCTTTAACGACTGCGCTCTTGGCATTGGGGATCCTATGCACCGGGCGCATCTCAGAAATCTCCTTGATCATTTTTGTCGGCAATCCAAGCCACTCATCACCCAGACGAAAAACCACTATCGATAGAGCGTCTGTGCTTTTTGTCATCACTTCTTTTGCGAGTAATGCTGTCCAGTACTCCTGATAGTCTCTGGGTATTTCACGCGTCAGCAGGCTACGCCCGGCACTGGCATAAACATCACAGTTACGACAGTGGAGCACCTCCTGAAGGCGCGGACACTTCTCATCCGTGCGACTCCAGATACCGATGGTTGACCAGCAGTTATCGATCGACTCACCCATTTAACCACCTATGCCGGCTATCCATTACGCCCCTTCCCTGCTCGTTCCGCACGCCGCCTGAGGCTGGCCGCCTCATCAACATTCCCTTGCCGCTCTATATGAAGCGCCAGGTGGACTAACGCTTCAGCGTGATCAGGCGCTAGATAGATCGCCTTTCTAAACATCGATTCAGCCATCTCCTGCCTATGCGATGCCTCATAAACAACCCCTAGAAGATAATATGCGCTGGCATTACTGAAGCAGGAGACCACCTCCTTACAGATTTTTTCAGCCTCCTCAAGTCTCCCTTCATCAGCCAGCCGACGCGCCTTTCTCACCAGCGCCTGCTCATCTATTTTTTTGCCCGCTTTATGTGGGCCAATATAAGCTGCGAATGGCCGGTTTGTCGGCTCATTACGATTAGCCAGCGCACTACTTGAGAGGCGAGTGCTTATCGAGGGAATGGCTGCATATTTTTTCTCAAACTCAGTAAATCTCTCCCCATAGTTATACCTGGACAGTCCATTACCATCCCCCTTTCTGGAAAAGGCAAAGGTACCCCGTACACGCAAAGAGCTAAATAGATGGTTAACGTTATTATTTGCCTCGGCGTGCCCTACAAACAGTATGCCGTCAGGCGAGAGCAGGTGATAGAGCCTTCGCACAGCTTCCTGCTGATCTTCACTATCAAAGTAGATAAGCAGGTTACGACAGAACACCACGTCATAGCCCCCTTCCATCTGTGAGAAATCATCCTTTAGTAAATTGCCCTGCCGAAAATTTACTAACTTCCTGATGCGTCGCTTCAAGCGGTACCCATCACCTGATCGAGTAAAATAGGTATCCCGAAATGTAAGATCTTCACTGCGAAAAGAGTTCTCTCGATAAAACCCTTTTTCTGCCTTATCGATTGAATGCTGGCTAACATCAATCGCATCAATTTTCATTCGCTCAACAGGAAAACCAGCCTTATCCAGCGCCATCGCAATGGTATAAGGCTCTTC
>DRLG01000296.1 GCA_011053135.1 Chromatiales bacterium | reverse complement strand
CAGGCGCTCTTCCTAAGCCTCGGGCGCGTCAGTCGTAATCCGCTTTCGAGTTTGATGACCATTGCGGTCATCGGCATCGCCCTCGCACTGCCCGCCGGACTGCATGTCGCGCTAAAAAATGTACAGGGTGTCAGTGCCGGTTGGGAGGACGCAGTACAGATCTCACTTTTTCTAAACCAGGGCGTTGAAGCGGCAGAGGTTACTCGTATCGTTGAGCAAATTAGCGCGATGCCGGCGATTGAAGCGGTGGTGCATGTCACCCCACAACAGGCGCTGGAGGAGTTTCGCCAATATTCCGGTTTTGGTGAGGCGCTCGATGCGCTTGATGAAAACCCGCTGCCCAATGTACTGCTGGTGCGCCCGACCAGCGCTGCGAGCGAGCCGTTGATGGTGGAGCCGCTGCTGCATGAACTGCGCAGCCTGTCTGCAGTTGAGATGGCACAGCTCGATATGGAGTGGCTCAAGCGGCTCTACGCCATTATGGCGATTGGTGAGCGTGCGGTGCTGGTGCTGGCGGCGCTGCTGGCGCTGGCGGTGCTGCTGATCGTAGGCAACACCATTCGCCTCGCGATTCAGAACCGCCGCGATGAGATCGAGGTGCAGAAGCTGATTGGCGCAACGGACGCCTTTATCCGACGTCCCTTTTTATATAGCGGACTATGGCACGGGCTGCTGGGAGCGCTGATGGCGTGGCTGCTGGTCACCCTGTCACTGTGGCTGCTGCACGGCCCGGTGCAGCGGCTCTCGCTGCTCTATAACAGCAATTTTTCACTCGGCTCGCTGGAGCCGGTGGCCGTTTTAGTGGTGCTTGCGGTTGGTGGCCTGCTCGGTCTGCTGGGTGCATGGCTGGCGGTGGGGCGTCATCTGCAGGATATTGAGCCGACCTGATTTTTAACTCATTGAATTACAGGGATTATAGAAATTAGAGATCATGATTGGGAACTTCTTCAACAATTAGCACTCTTACCCTTGGAGTGCTAAGATATTAAGAGCGTTATCTTAATGAGAGGATAATCAGGAAATGACAAAAAATTATGAATTAGAGCTGGCGGCCATTAGTGGTCATTCGCTTTCTGCAAGCAGCATTGAAAGTTACCAGCAGGGGATTAGTGAGATTCCCATTATGTCTGCTGATAAAGAGCAGCAACTGGCGCGACGTCTTCGCGATCATCAGGATCTTGATGCCGCGCGTGAACTGGTGCTCTCTCACCTGCGCTTTGTTGCGCACATCGCGCGCAGCTACAGCGGCTATGGCCTGCCTCAGGCGGATCTGATTCAGGAAGGGAACGTCGGTTTGATGAAGGCGGTAAAGCGTTTCGACCCCGAGCTTAATGTGCGCCTGGTCTCATTTGCGGTCTACTGGATTCGTGCTGAGATTCACGAATATGTCCTGCGTAACTGGCGCATTGTTAAAGTCGCCACGACCAAGGCGCAGCGCAAACTCTTTTTTAAACTGCGCAGCAGCAAAAAGCGCCTCGGCTGGTTTAGTCAGGAAGAGGTGAACGCCGTCGCCCATGACCTTGGGGTAAAGCCTCAGGAGGTGATGGAGATGGAGTCCCGCTTGAGTGCGCACGACGCTTCGTTTGATCTGCCGCTTGATAGTGACGACGACAGTGAGCGCAGTTTTGCGCCTGCTTCCTACCTGCAGGACAGCAGTCTGGATCCCACTGTACAGCTTGAGAAGAGTGACTGGGAGGCGCACAACAACGAGCGCCTGCACCAGGCGATGTCTGATCTTGACGAGCGCAGCCGCGATATCCTTGCGCAGCGCTGGCTGGCGGATGAAAAGAAAACACTGCATGAGCTGGCCGACCAATATGGGGTCTCTGCCGAGCGTATTCGTCAGCTGGAAGCGAGTGCACTTAAGAAACTGAAAGGGTCGATGCTGGCCTGATTTGATTCGGCTGTTTAGCGCAACATCGATACCCGGTTACCATTTGGTAGCCGGGTATTTTTTTGGCCCTTTCTCTTCAGGGCGTTGCAATAGTAGAGGGGTGTTTAACCCGCTCTCTCTGGCCTCAGCAAAAAACCGGTATCCAGTTTTTGCGAAGCGGCTGCGATCTCTTCTGTATTCATATGCGGCAACGTCCCCAGCAGTGGCGCGTTAATTCGCTCTCTTAACGTTAAAATATTTTCCTCAATCATCAACATCGCGGGATCGATGATATTGGCGACCCAGCCTGCCAGCTGGTTGCCGCTCTGTTCAATGGCGTTAGCCGTTAACAGCGCATGGTTAAGGCAGCCGAGACGAACGCCGACGACAAGAATCACATCAATGCCGAACGCTTCCGGGATCTCTGCCATGCTCTCATGTTCATTGAGCGGCACTTGCCAGCCGCCTGCTCCTTCGACAATAAAATAGTCGGCGCTCTTTTTGATAGCCTCAAACGAGTGGCTGAGCTGGGCGATAGTGACAGTGCTGTTTTCGCCCTGAAGTGCCAGGTGTGGTGCGATTGGAGGCGGCAACGCAACGGGATTAACCTGTCGGTAATCGAGTTCAATGTTCATCTGCGCCATCAGTTGCAGCGCATCTTCATTTTGCCAGCCAGCAGCGGTTTGTTCGCAACCGGCAGCGACCGGCTTCATCGCGCCGGCGCGCACCCCTTTGTTGGCAAAGGCGCGCAGCAGTGCGCATGAGACAAAGGTCTTGCCGATGGCGGTATCGGTGCCGGTAATGAAAAACCCTTTTTTCACTTTTTAACGCCCATGCGTCGGCGTACTCGGCTTAATGGGATCGAGACGCTACCATCTTCGTTGATGTCACCCATATCATCACGGTTGCGCGGTAGTGGCGCCCACGCATGGCCATAGATCACTTCATAGGTGGCCGGTAGCAGCCCATCATCCATGCGAAACTGTTCGTAAGCCTTGATCACTTTTTGCAGGCGCTCTTTCCCGGTGAGGCCGTGTGGGCGGCCTTCGGTCACATTGTGCGCGCCGACCGCCTTGAGGTCGCGCATTAATGTGGTCGCTTCCTGGTAGGTGAGGGTGAAGTTTTCAACATCCATCACCGGATCACTAAAGCCGATGCGGCGCAACGCATCGCCGATGTCATGCATATCAAAAAAGGCGTTTACGTGGTTGTACTGGTCAATTCCCTGCCAGCTGATGCGCAGCTCTTTTAATGTATCCGGGCCGAAGGTGGTGAACATCAGCAGACCGCCAGGTTTTAAAATACGCCGGAACTCGTTGAAGACCTGTTCGAGGTTAATGCACCATTGAATCGTCACGTTGGAGATAATCATATCGACACTACGGTCACTGAAGGGGAGCAGCTCCGCATCGGCACAGATAAAACCCGCGGGTTGTGTTATCGGTTGTTTGCGGGCATAGGCAAGCATCGCCGCTGCGAGGTCGAGTGAATAGAGGTGGCTATCAGGGTAACGTTTGGCCACTGCACTGCTGAGTCTGCCGGTACCAGAGCCGATATCGACAATCACCTGCGGTTTGATTTTAATTAGTTCAAGCCGTTCCATGACGCGCTGGCCGACTTCATGTTGCAGCACGGCCGCTTCATCATAGCGGCTTGCGGCGTGATCAAACGCTGCCTGTACTTTGCGTTTATCTAATGCGTAGGGCTGGATCTCATTTTTGTCGCTACTGCTCATGGCTGTTTTTCTTTGATGAACTGCTCAACCAGCTGGGTGAAGCGTTCCTTGTGTGAGAGAAACGGTGCGTGGCCCGCACCGTCGATGATCTCCAGTTGTGCATTGGGCAGTAGTGCAAGCATCTGCCGGGCGGTTTGCGGGCGTGCTAACGTGTCGTGCTTACCAAAGATCATCAATGTGGGCTGTTGAAGTTGTGGTAACTGCTGGCGCAGGTCAACTGTCTGTAGAATTTTTAACCCGCCCTGTAGTGCGGCGGGGTTCGGTGCTCTGTTTGAGCTCATCAGTTCTCGTAGCTTACGCAGTATTGTGCGGCTCTCATCGCTACCCATTATCTGCAGTGCGACAAAGCGCTCTAAAGTCTGGTGAAGATCGCTGTTTAGCGCTGCGGAAAAATCCTGCAATATCTCTGTTGAGATGGCGTAGCGCCAGTCATCATCGCGCACAAAGCGGGCGACACTGCCGACCAAAATTAATCGTTTAACTTTTTGCGGGTAGCGTAGTGCAATCTGCATCGCAACCATACCGCCAAGTGACCAGCCGACCAGATTACCCTGCTCGGGTAGCGTTTCTGCGACCAGTTCGGCGAGGGTTTCAATATTGTAGTGGTTCGCTGGCATCGGGCTGAGTCCATGGCCGGGCAGGTCGATGCAGTTAATCGATGCATGGCTGGCAAGTCTCTCTGCTGTCTCTTTCCAGATCGCCCCGTTGAAGCCCCAGCCGTGCAGTAGCGTAATCTGCTCGCTGCCGTTGCCGCAGCGGATGTTGTGAATGTTAGCGGGCATTGTGTTTGATGATGCTGTCGAGAGCAGACAATAGTTGCTCGATATGTTGTGCGCTATGATTTGCCGAAAAGGTGATGCGTAGTCGCGCTGTGTTGTCTGGTACGGTCGGTGGCCGGATCGCACTAATTAATATGCCCTGCTGCTGTAGCTGTTGACTAATGCGCATCGCCTCACCCGCATCGCCAATGAGCAGTGGTTGTATGGGGGTGGTCGATGGAGCGAGCCTGAGGCCGAGCTGCTGCGCACCACTGCGAAACTGTTTGACCAATGTTTGTAGCTGTTCTCTGCGCCAAGCCTCTGTTTTTATCAGTTCAAGGCTGGTCAGTGTTGCGTGGGCGATAGCCGGTGGCAGCGCGGTGGTGTAGATGTAGGTGCGTGCCTTTTGAATCAATGTTTCGATCAACTCATCGCTACCCGCAACAAAGGCGCCAAAGGTGCCAAACGCCTTGCCGAGCGTACCGACCAGTATCGGTACATCACCATGGTCCAGTCCGTAGTGCTCAATGGTGCCCCGCCCTTCTTTACCCAGCACACCGATGCCGTGTGCATCATCAACCATTAGTAGTGCATTGTGTCTGTTTGCGCTTTCGACAAGCTGTGGGAGTGGTGCGATGTCGCCATCCATACTAAAGAGGCCGTCGGTAATGATAAAAGGGTGGCTGCGATCTTCTCGGTTCAGGCGTGTCTCTAACACCTCAACATCGTTGTGAGGATAACGGCGTAGTGTCGCGTCGCTGAGTCGCACGGCATCGATCAGTGAGGCGTGGTTTAAGCGGTCGGTATGGATCGTCTGCTGTCGAGTAGCGAGCGCATTTACGACGCCGAGGTTTGCCATATAACCGCTGGAAAAGAGCAGTGCGCGTGGCCGCTGGGTGAATGCGGCGAGCGCCTCTTCGAGTGCGTGGTGTGCATGGCTATGGCCACAGATAAGGTGCGATGCACCGCTGCCGACGCCGAAACGCTCGACACCATTGTGCATCGCCTTGACCAGCGCCGGGTGGTTGGCGAGGCCGAGATAGTCATTACTACAAAATGATAGCAGCGGCCGGCCATCGCACTGCAGCGCAACGCCCTGCGCGCTGTCGACCCGTTTGCGTGTGCGGTAGAGCTGCTGCTGTTTGCGTTGCGCCAACCCGGGCGTTAGCGTTGCAGCCAGATCGAATGCCATAGTGGTTAATCGTTTACGATGCGACGCGGCGACGCTGGGTATCCTCACGAGTGGTGAGGTGCAGATCCTGAATCATCTTGATGTCCTGCTCAACCTTGCGTCCGGAGGTGGTGAGGTAGTCGCCAATCATCACCCCGGAGGCGCCGGCCATGAAGATCATCGACTGCATATCACCGAGAAGGTGGCGCCCCCCCGCGATGCGAATTTCGGCCTGCGGCAGCATGTAACGGAAGACCGCGATGCTCTTTAAAATCTCCTGCGGCGCCATGGTGGTTCTACCCTCCATCGGGGTGCCCTCCTGTGGATTAAGGAAATTGAGCGGCACCGATTTCACACCGTTCTGGCGCAGCGTGTCGGCGAGTTCGACACGCTGTTCCAGTGACTCGCCCATGCCGAGGATGCCACCAGCGCAGACCCGCAGACCCGCCTCGGTGGCGTGGCGAATGGTATCGATATTCTCCTGATAGGTGTGGGTGGTGCAGATGTTGTCGAAAAAACTTTCGGCACATTCGAGATTGTGGTGGTAGTTTTCCATCCCCTGCGCCT
>DRLG01000295.1 GCA_011053135.1 Chromatiales bacterium | reverse complement strand
GCGATACAGGCGATTGGCAGCGTCTTGAGTAGCGCAACACTAAAGACAAAGATGCCAAGGGTGAAGAGCTTGAAGCGCGGATCCCAGCGCTGTAGGGGAGAGGCCTGTTTAGCAAAGCGGTCAATATCAAGTGGCATAAGGGTCGATTCCGTTGTGGCCCCGTTGGCTTGTGCTCACCTTGGGGGCTCCTCATTACGGCTATCTGCTGTTGGCTCCACTACTGGAGCGGTGGGCATTGGTAGCTGCCCTGCCAGCGCATCGGGTTTAACTTTTGCGAGAAAGGCGGCGCATGCGCCGACGACCAGCGCCTCAATGATGATCACTGGAATATGGGCGATCAGTGTGTAGCCGGCAGTGGCGATAAACTCTTCACCAGTGGTCACAAGTGCAAGTGCCAGGATAATGCCGGAGAAGAGAATCGCGCTTGCCCCGGCAAGGCCACCGAAGATCATCTCTTTTTTCCTGAAATTAAAGCGGTGGCGTAGCTGCCATACCCCATAGGCGACCAGTCCACCACCACCCAGCATCATGGTGTTAACGCCGATCACCGTGACACCGCCGTGACCAAAGAGAATGGTCTGCAAAATAATACCGAGCATAATGGCGGGAAAAGCGCGCATACCAAGCACTACGCCGACGAGCCCTCCCAGAATGAGATGAACGCTACTGGGGCCGATCGGTACGTGAATCAATGAGGCGACAAAAAAGACCGAGGTAATCACTGACACCTTGGGGATGTCATCAAGATCCAGCTGGCGCAGGGTGTAGGCCGCGAGCGCGACAGTGCCGATAAAACCGGCAGTGAGGACTGGCGCTGATAGGATCCCGTCAGAGATATGCATATGATCTGGGTCTCAAATGGTTAATGGGTGTTACAAAAGGTATCGACGTATTACAGGCAAGATTGAATCTTCGCGCTTTCTGGCGTGCGTGGTGGTGGGTGAGCACTACTGCTTGCGCGCTTTAAAGTACATGGCGATGCCGAACAGGCCAAAGATAAAGCCGATGCCGCCAATAATATCAGCGAGCGACTTCTCCGCACGCAAGGCAGATAGCTCTCGCATCAGCGGTTTGATCGCCTTGCCGACAGCGCGTTCAACCTCACTGCGAAGCTGGTTGTTATCGATAGCAGGGGTGGTGGCTACTGGCGTGCTACTCGTCTCTGTTGCGCCACTCTCCACAGCGCTCTCAGTAGCAGAAGTGGCTGTGTTAATAATGGCTTCACTGCTCTCATCACTCAACTCCTCTTTGCGCACTACAAACGCTGCCTGATGTCCCATTCCAGCATTAATGGTGATGCGCAGGTCACTCTGTTTTGGAATGGCGAAGGTGAACTGGCCATCCAGATCGGTGGTGCCACGCAGTAGCTCGTTACCGTCACCATCGAACACCGTCACCTCACCATTTTTAGCCTTTTTTCCATCAGTGAAATAGCCCTCGGCAAAGATCTCATTCCCTTCGGCATAGGCAAAAATGTTGAGTTTATGGGCAAAGGCAGCTGGTGAGGAGAGTAGCAACAGGGCTGTTATCGCGGCGACGAACCTCCCTTTCAGGAGTCGGCGTTCAGGAATAATCTCTTTATTTTTAATATGATATGATTTCATTGGCCGCGCTCCATTTTCGTGGTACAAATATTAAATATGTAGCACCCTAAAGTCAATCGATGTGATGGTGTCGTCTGCTGAGTGCCGTAATATCGCGTTAAGAGGTATGCAATATGTCAGAGTTAGTAAGGTTTGGGGTCTCGATTGATAGCAATCTGCTGGATAAGTTTGATGAGCTGATTGGTCGTAAGGGGTACAAAAACCGTTCTGAAGCGATCCGCGACCTGATTCGTGACCACATGGTAGAGCAGGAGTGGGAGGCCGACGCAGAAACGGTGGGTACCTTCACGATGGTCTATGATCATCACACGCGCGACCTCTCTTCTAAACTGACCCATCTACAGCACTCCTTTACCGGCGAGATCTGTTCGGTGCTGCATGTCCATCTTGACCACAACAACTGCCTCGAAGTGCTGGTGCTAAAGGGTAAAGCGCAACTGCTGCAGGCACTGGCTGATAAACTGGTCAGTGTGCGTGGTGTTAAGCATGGGAAACTGACCATGACAACGACTGGTGAGGCGATGCCGACGGGACCGGGTGATCATAACCATACGCACCCAGATGATGGCCATGGCCATTCTCACGGCTGAACAGTAGGACTCTTCACCGCTATTCCTGGCTTTTATCAGGAAGCGTGTCGTCCGCAGCCTGGGTGTTGTTATCTGCTTCAGAAACCACTGGAATATAGTGTGGGTAACTATCCTGATCGATGAGTGATTCGGATAAGAGGATGGTGTTATGGCAACCGAGGCTATAGCGCCCTCTGGATTCCGGCGAGGCACCCTTATAGCAGTAGCCGCGGGGGTCGTTTTGAACCTTGCTTATAGACTTCCAATGTCGGCATGCGCCACACTGCATCGAGGTCAGTTTCGATTTGATGACAGTTTTCACTCCGCCTCCTTGCTGGAACACCCATATCGAGATGGCCAGAAACTACCTGGTTATTTCCCTTTTGATTGTGGTTAGTACGTAGTGGGCAAGGCGATGTACTGAGGACAAATGGGAAAACAGGTTGCGAGCATCTCTAAACGGCTCTTATTCTGCAGCCATCACCAGAGGGGTGCAACCACATATGCTCGGGAGCATAGGCGGCTTTGGTCATCTTGCTTCATGGGGTTGCCGTTTCGGTTATTAGCGTTAACAGATTATGGCGGCACAGAAGGGGAGGGAGGTCGAGCTCTACCTTTGGAGCACCGCTCGACCTGCCTGTGATGTGAAAAGAGCTCCGGCTGTACCGGGGATGATATCTATAATTTGAAACGGGTAACCATTGAACCGAGGTGGTTGGCGGCGTTGGAGAGCTCTTCACTTTCGCTGGCGGTCTGCTTGGCACCACCAGCGGTCTGCTCGGTAATCTGGCGAATCTCTACCATATTACGGTTGATCTCTTCGGCAACCGCACTCTGCTCTTCAGCCGCGCTGGCGATCTGAGCATTCATGTCTGAAATCGTGCCGACTGATTGATTGATCGCCTTCAGCGCTTCGCCAGCCTTAGTGGCCTGTTCTACGCTGGTCAGTGTCTGTGTGCGCCCGCTCTCCATGGTGCTAACGGCATTGCCGGCGCTCTGCTGAATCCGTTCGATCATCGACTGGATCTCCTGTGTTGATGTCTGAGTGCGACTGGCCAGTGTGCGGACTTCATCAGCGACCACTGCAAATCCTCGTCCCTGCTCACCGGCGCGTGCCGCCTCAATCGCGGCGTTGAGCGCAAGTAGATTGGTCTGCTCTGCGATGTCGCGAATGACATCAAGCACTGAGCCGATCTCCTGGCTTTCAGTCTCCAGCCCATGGATCACTTCGGCTGCCCCTTCAACCTCCCTTGCCAGTTCATTAATGGAGGTGATGGTTGCAGTGACGATCTGATTGCCTTCCTTAACACGTTCATCGGCAATGCGAGCCGCATCAGCCGCATTCTCAGCGCTTCTGGCAACCTCTTGCACAGTTGCCGCCATTTCAGTGACCGCGCTGACCACCTGGTCTGTTTGAAGCTGCTGTTCGGCGACACCCGCGCTGGTCTGCATCGTGACACTCTGTAACTGGCCGGTCGAGCTGGAAAAGCTCTGCGTCGACTGGATAATCTGCTGAATGATGAGCCGGAACTGCTCACCAACGGTATTAAAGGCCTCGACCACCTCACCGATTTCATCTTTAGATTCACTTTTTGCCCGAGCGCTCAGATCGCCTTCGGCCAGTTTATTCGAGACAGCCTTGAGTTCTGACACAGCCTTGTGCACTGAACTGTAGAAACCGATGAAGAGATAGATCGCAATGGCCGCCATGCTGAGCATGATGATAAAAAGGGTGCGTTTTTCATTGCGGAAACCGTCACTGCGCAGCTCAAGCAGGGTGTCGAGTTGCGGTGCGATATTATCGTATAGTTGATAGTTCGATACGATCGCACTGGTGCCGAGAGTGAACAGGGCGTTTGGATCGAGTGAGATCGCATTTTGTGTGACCAGCTCACTATTGAGTGTTTGCAGAAAGGTGTTGACCTCCTGAACGCTCTTATCCAGGCTTGTTTTCAGTACGGATTCGAGCGCAGGGTTTTCGCGGAAGGCGACCTGCATCCCGCTGACTACACCATTGATGTTATCTTCTATCTTATTGGACAGAATGGTGAGCTTGATTCGCTCATTGAGTGTGATGGTGCCACGCGCGGCAACACCGGCACCCGCACCGCGAGCCTGCCCAAGGTTTTCCGTGACATGGAGTAGTTTATTGACGACGGCATCCATCAGGTAGTAACTGTCCAGATCTGGATCCAGAATCAGGTTGGAGGTGTCACCAACATGGGAGATCAGCGCGATGACATCCGCGATCAGCTCTGAATGGGCGGCGAAGATCTCTTTGGCCGAGAGTTGACCGTCGGTGAGACCGCGGACACGACTCCACTCCTGTTTGATAGCAAGCCACTGTTCGCGCGCATCAAGCTGCTCGCCCAGTCTGGCATCTACGGCGTCGATAGCCATGATATTGGCATCAATATCTGCTCGCTTAGCGAGAATCTTGTTTTTAAAGCTATGGTCACCAGCGAGGTAGGCGTAGGTCATGCCGCGATGTGACGGGATATCTTCAGTCAGTTTTCTGAGGCTCTGGATATATTCCACTCCAAGACGCTCTTTTTCAGCAAAATTGATACCGATGTTCAGCTGACTGTTGAGCATAAAGAGGCTGACGACCAGTGGGATCATAAAGATAGTGGAGATCAATATCATCTTGCGTGAATAAGAGAGCTTATTCATGAGCATCGCTGCAGGTTTAATTAATGACACGGAGCTGTTCCTCAAGATTATTGTTATTAAATGGCAATTAATTCAGCAATAATTGTGTGGTAATCTGTTTTGCTTATCGACACTGGGCAGGGGTTCTTTAGGGTTTGATTCACTGCTATCCTGTTCAGTTAAGCTTAAGAAGTGCAGTTATTTACTCAACAATCAGTCAGTAACAGGGAAGATGGGCAAGAGAGGCCATCGCTCAGCGCAGTTGTGAAAGCTATATGTTAACGGCAGCGTTGCGGATTCTATTTTTGAATCTCAATAGCTCTAGTCGCCCTCAACGATAATAAATGATCATCCAGTATGAGTTGCATCAACGATCTCCCCTCGCCAGTGCTACAAAGTGAGCTACCACGCCACGGTTTTCCTAACCCTTTTAGTAATGTGCCACACCCACTTGCTCAGCGTGCGGCGCTTGCACTGCAGCAGCAACTCACCTGTTTAAACCCCTGGCGGCATGATTTTGATGCGCCCGGTGGCGGGAAAATGTTTGGTGTGCTGGTGGTGAGGGGTGCGAATGGAGAGATCGGTTATCTCGCCGCTTTCTCCGGCATGTTAGGCGGTGAGTGGGAATGGCCCGCTTTTGTACCGCCGCTCTTTAACCAGCAACATCTCGACAGTTTTATGCCGCAGGGGGAAACCCGGCTGGCCGCATATGAGGCGCAGATCAAAGCTCTCCAGTCAGACCCGGAGCTGGCGCGGCTGCGTGAGCAACTGGCGCTGTTACAGCAGCAGTGTGATAGCGAACTACTCACATTAGTGGTGAGGCATAAACAGCGCAAGGCTGCTCGCAGAGCGCTGCGTGATCAGTTATCCCCAGGAGAAGAGAGAGAGGCGCGGCTGGTTAAGCTCTCTTTCGAAAGTCAGCAGGACAGACGTGAGCTACGTGCCTGTCGAGATGAGTGGCAGGCCAGGCTGATGGCGCTACAGGAGCGGGTAGCATTGATTGAACAGCAGGTTGCTGAGCTTAAGCAGCAGCGATCCAGGCTGTCGAACAGACTTCATCGTCAGCTATTTAACGCTTATCGATTGACTAACCGCCTGGGTGAAGAGAAAACGGTTGCCGAGTTTTTTGAGAGGCGCCTACCGCCTGGTGGTAGTGGCGACTGTGCCGGGCCAAAGCTGCTGCAATACGCTCATCAACAGGGGTTGATGCCGCTGGCAATGGCTGAATTCTGGTGGGGCGCCTCTCCCACAGGGCGAGTGCGCCATCATGGTCACTACTACCCGGCATGCCGCGGCAAATGTCATCCGATCCTCCCTTTTATGCTGAAGGGGCTCAATCTCCAGCCGCGCGTGATTTCTGCTCAGCCATTCCATGACAGCGCAGCACCTGAGGTTCTCTATGAGGATGATGAACTGCTGGTGATCAATAAACCAACTGGCTTGCTCTCTGTGCCGGGAAAAGAGACTCGCGATTCGGTGCAGAGGCGTCTGCAGCAGCGCTACCCAGGCCATGGTGGGCTACTGCTGGTACACCGGCTTGATATGTCTACATCCGGTCTGCTACTCGTAGCCAAGCACCGCGTAATACACAAAGCCCTGCAGCAGCAGTTTATAAAGCGTACCGTTGAAAAGCGTTACGTGGCCCTGCTATCTAAACGGTTGCCAGAATTTACTGATGAGGGGGCGGAGTTGAATAGCGGTACGATTGAGTTACCGCTGAGGGTCGATGTTGATGACAGACCGCGTCAAATGGTCTGTTTCTTACATGGCAAACCCGCCGTGACGCACTGGGAGGTGATCGCGCGCCATGAGGAGAGCACACGCGTCTATTTTTATCCACACACTGGTCGAACCCATCAGCTGCGACTACACGCCGCTCATCAGGCGGGGCTTAACGCCCCTATCTATGGTGATGAGCTTTATGGAAAATCGGTTGAGCGTCTGCTGCTGCACGCTGAGCGCCTCTGCTTTGATCACCCTGTGACCAATAAGCGCATCGAGGTTATCTCCCCGGTGCCGTTTTAGCTGTCACGCAAAGAAACCGCTGATGTTTAGTGATTCCCCTGTTGATTCGGGTAGGAATCATCCTACTGCTGTTTTTGAAGTTCCTACGAAAGGTCAAGCCCGCTTCTGATAGTGAAGATCTGGTCCGGGCCGAAAACTTAGATGCGTAAAGCGTATGGATGGTGGCAGAGAGAGCAGTATTTGGTTGATCTCTCTGCGGGCGAAGGGAGTCGCCATGTATCAACGGAGCAGGCTTTACGTGCAGAGGTGTGGCTGGAGTTAGGATGGTGTGGCTGGTTGATCTGAAGGATGGTGAATCAGCATTGTGCAGGGCAGAAAGTAGAGGAGCTGTTAATTATTTCAACATGACTGTCAGGGATATCAGCAGGGAGCCGGAAAAGGATCTCACATGGATGTGATGTTACGGGCAAGGAGCTGAACAGAAGCGGTGTTGAGATGAGAGGTGAAGCGATGAGCTGTCAGGTACATATGCAGGGATAAGCAGCATGGATGGTGAAAACCGGGGTTACAGCGAAGGC
>DRLG01000294.1 GCA_011053135.1 Chromatiales bacterium | reverse complement strand
GCTACCGAAGAGGTTGTCGCGGCAGCAACCACAGCACCAGAGAGCACAGAAACAGCCAGCACCAACGAAGCGGCTGTAGAAACAGTGGCTGCAGCAAATGATGAAGCGCCTAAAGTCAGCACCACCGAAGATGGCGTGGTCATTATCCCGCTAGGGGCAACAGAAGAAGAGGTTGCAGCCGCAACAGCTAAACCAGTGCCAACCCCCGACATTCCAAATATCGCTAAAGAGCTAGCCAACCACCACAATACTCAGTGGCATAGCAGTACATTCACCTATAGTCTCTATCTTGGAGGTCAGCTCAATGCCGAATATTCTCAGGAAAAAAACGCATTAACCATTAGTGCGGACTCAAATGATACCGACCTAAACTGCAGCTACTCCACCAAAAATGGCGGTCTGGCGAGTGTTGATGATGATAAGGTATCTGCCTGTAACTCTCTAGCCAATGAACTACAGAGTTATCTCGAAGACGAATAATATCAACGCTGTATGGTGTAAGAAAAGCCTGGGGCGCTGCCTTCCCAGGCTTTTTTTTCAGCCCATTTCTCTCGCGGTACACCGTCCCCTCTCTCCAGCAAGCCTTTGCTAATCGCTAGCCAAATATATCCACTAACAGGTATGAGGCGAGGATAATCGCAACCCAGAACACCATGCTGCCGGTAGGCCAGCTTTCTGAGAGATAGTATTTGGCAACAAAGGTCTGTGAAAATCCGTGGCGTATACTGATCAGCTGCGAACGAATTGTGTTCGTCATCGATACGCTTAGCGCACGCAACAGCGAGACTGTCGCATGAACCCAACGCGGTAGCAGCTTGCGATAGAACCACTCCACATCAAGATTAGTGGAGTGGAGCTCAGGTGGGTACATCCCCTTCTGGTTCAACCAGACAAACGCAAGTGCGGAGAAGAAGAGCAGTTGCAACTGAGCCAACACATGCGAGGCGTCGTACGGCCAGTAGTCGATCTCCCAGGGAAGCAGTGCATATAAATATTGTGGCTGAGTACCAACGAAAATACAGATCACGGCAGCGATGGTCATTGCGATCAACATATTGACGGGTGCTTCCTGAGGACGAAGGCCAGAATCATGGGCAAAGAAGGCAAAATAGGGAATCTTGATTCCTGCATGGTGAAACACACCCGCTGAAGCAAACAGTAACAGCAACCACAGGTAATCGAAATTGGCTTCGATCATCGCTGTCATCACCATCGATTTACTGATAAAACCACTAAAGAGCGGAAAGGCGGAGATCGATAACGCGCCGACGATACATAACGCAGTTGTCTTTGGCATCGACTTATAGAGCCCCCCCAGATCTGATCCATTGATATTGCCTACCCGGTATAATACGGCACCCATCGTCATAAAGAGCAGGCCTTTATAGATGACATGGCTAAATGCATGGGCCACCACCCCGTTCAGCGCCAGCGCTGTTCCGATGCCGATACCCGCCACCATAAAACCGAGCTGATTGATCAGGCTGTAAGCGAGCACTTTACGCAGGTCATTTTCTATCACCGCATAAAAAATGGGAAAGCAGGCCATCGTGACACCGATATAAACCAGAATCTCTTCCCCCGCAAAACCACGCGCCAGCGCATATACGGCCACTTTTGTGGTAAAGGCGGAGAGAAAAACGGTGCCCGTCACCGTTGCCTCAGGATAGGCATCAGTTAACCAGCTGTGTAGAAATGGAAACGCACATTTAATACCAAAGGCGATAAAGATCAACCATGCGGCCAGCCCTTCAAGCCCAATATGGTCAAAAGCGAGCGTACCGGTCTTGTGATAGTGCAGCAGCGCGCCGGCCAATAGAAGCAGCCCCGAGGCTACCTGGAATACCAGGTAACGCATACCTGCATTAAAGGCGCGTTCAGTGCGACGCGCCCATATCAGAAAGACCGAACTGAGCGCCAGCAGCTCCCAGAAAATAAACAGTGTGATCAAATCACCAGCAAACACAGCGCCTAAAGCCGCGCCCGCATAGATCAGCCCAGCTAGCTGCTGCGCACTATCTTTCACATGCCAGGCATAGAGTGTGGCGATGAAACTGGCCAGACAGAAGAGATAACCAAAGAGCAGACTGAGCTTATCCGTGCGCATAACGATGAGATCAATACTCAGAATAGAGTGGCTAACGATGAGACCAGGATCAACATTAAACCAGAGATGGAGCCCACCAACGGCCGGCGCAGCAAGTAGAATCGTGCTGCGTACAATCCCACGCATTGCGACCACTAACAGTGCTGCAACAAAAAAGATGATGAATGGAGGCAACTCACTCATCGTAGTAATCCTCTTTACGCATGACAACCTTGCGCATCGCCTTTGCAAGAACAACTAATATGACGCAGGCAACAAAACCGTAGATCGCATAAAAAGCGGGGATCTCCTCCCACCCCAGGCTGACATGGCGATGGATCACAAAGTCTGCAACCACTAACCCAATGCAGATGAGATAGAGCGCTCTCAGTAGCCGCTTCACATTCTCAGGCTTGTCAAAGAGATGCTGTTTCTGATTTGGTGCTGACATATCAAGATCCTCCTGCGGCCTGATTTGCCAGTTGGTAAAAAGGGTCTGGATAGAAAAATAGAAGGGTGCATGCGCTGGCAGTGATGATGATCGCCAGCAAAATGGTTCTGGGCGCCTCTTTAATTTTTGTGTAGTGTTCTCCATCACGCGGTTTGCTAAAAAAGGCACGGATAGGAATTGGCAATAGATAGGCGATATTCAGCAGCGAGCTCACCATTAAAACGCCAAGCAGCAATAGCTGCCCAGATTCAATCGCACCAAGACCAAGGTACCATTTACTCCACATGCCTCCCAGCGGAGGCACCCCGATAATGCTGAGCGTGCCGATGAGAAATGCGCCAAAGGTGATCGGCATCGCTCGTCCCAGTCCATCCAGCTCACTCACCAATGTTTTATGTGTGACGACATAGATCGCCCCCGCCGCAAAAAACAGGGTGATTTTTGCAAATGCATGCATCGCAATGTGCATTGAAGCGCCGATTAAGGCCGCCTGGCTCGCTAGCATCGCTCCCAGAGCGATGTAACTTAACTGGCTGACCGTCGAATAGGCCAGCCGCGCTTTAAGATTATCTTTTGTCATCGCAATCATCGAAGCGAGCAAAATGGTTATCGCCGCCACCCAGATCAGACCGCCCGTGACATCATTTGAGAGAATAAAATCACTGCCAAAAATATAGATTGTCACTTTCAATAAAGTAAAGACGCCCGCTTTTACCACTGCCACTGCATGCAGCAGCGCACTGACGGGTGTCGGGGCGACCATCGCTGCCGGTAGCCAGCGATGAAAAGGCATGACCGCCGCCTTGCCAATACCAAACAGAAATAGCGCAAATAGCAGCCCACCCCAGGCGGGATCGAGCTTGCCAGCCAGTATGCCCCCCTCCTGAAAATCAATGCTGCCGGTGATCAACCAGGTTGCAAGGATCGCTAGCAGAAAAAAACCGATCGATGTTCCCAGTAGAATACCGAGATAGATACGCCCCCCTCGCTTTGCGGCAGGCGTACCAGCGTGTGTTACCAGCGGGTAGGTCGAGAGGGTTAACAGCTCGTAAAAGAGAAACAGAGTAAATAAATTGGATGAGAAGGCGATCCCCATGGTGCACGAAATCGCAATCGCAAAAGCCGCATAAAATCGTGTCTGGTTCTTTTCATTATGGCCGCGCATATAACCGATGGCATAAATTGAAGTGACCAACCATAGCAGCCCGGCAACCAGTGCAAACAGCATCCCCAGCGCCTCTATCTCAAAACCGATGGTGACACCGGGTAGCGGCTCGGCAAGGGGAATAGCAAACACCTCACCCGCCATAAAGCGATCTGCGATGAGCAGCACCAGAACGGCAACTAACAACGCACTAACAAGCGTGACACCCTCCCTGACATTCGGCTGATGGCGCGCGGCAATGATGCCAGCCGCAGCCACTAGCGGTAACAGGATAAGGGCGAGGATCATCGTTTCTGCGCTCATAATCCTGTCGCCCCCAATACCTCTGCCGCGCGTTCAGCCACGCCGACGGTCAGCTCTGTATTCAGGCCGAAATAGAGATTTGAAAGTGCCAGTACCCAGGTGGGGATCACCAACAGGAGCGGCGCCTCTTTTAGCGACTGGTTTGCCTCGGATGCCGGTTTGAAGTAGAGCGCCTCTATTATTTTCCCCACATAGACTACGGCAAGCAGAGAGCCGGCAAGGATCACCGCCACTGAGATCCAGGCCTGCTGCTCTAGCGCGGCTAATATCAGATACCATTTACTGACAAAACCGGCAGTGCCCGGCACGCCCACTAAACTTAAACCGCCGATAATGATTGCGCCAAAGGTCCACGGCATGCGCCGCCCTAAACCGTGAATATTATCCATACGGCAGCTACCCACGCGGTAGATAATCGCACCGACGGCCATAAACAGCGCCCCCTTCATCAGCGCGTGGTTAAACAGGTGTAACAGTGCGGCAGTCACACCCATCGCAGAAGCAAAACCGATTCCCAGCGCCATATAACCAATCTGCGCCACACTCGAATAAGCGAGCAAACGCTTAACATCCATCTGATAAATAGCGTATACAGATGCAATCAGAATCGCAGCAATGCCTGAAATAACAAACAGATCAAAGGTGGGTGTGCCCAGCGCAAAATTATTCGGGAATACCGTAAACAGGACGCGCAGCATCAGGTAGAGCGCCACCTTGGTGGCCGTTGCGGCCAGAAAGATGGTGACAACCGTCGGCGCGTAGGTGTAGGCGTTGGGCAACCAGAGGTGCAGTGGAAACAGGGCCAGTTTCAGTGCCACCCCAACCACAATAAAAGCAAAACCGGTATGTACTGTTTTATGATCAAAGACCGCTGGCAGGCGCTCAGCCAGATCGGCAATATTCAACGTGCCCGTTTGTGAATAGATCAAACCGACGCCAATTAGAAAGAAGGTTGCGCCAATCGTTCCCATAACAAGGTACTGATAGGCAGAGGTCAGCGCCTGACGCTTGCGCCCCAGACTGACCAGTGCATATGAAGAGAGCGAAGAGATCTCCAGAAATACAAAGACATTAAAAATATCACCCGTTTGCGTAATCCCCAGCAGACCACATAGACAGAGCAGAAAAGAGGCGTAAAAAAGTGGAACCTGCTCTTCTGGAATCTCTTTTTCAACACTTAGCAGTGCATACGGCAGGGTGATCGCCGCAATGCCGGCAACAATCAGCGCGACAAAGGCGTTAACTGCATCGATCCGGTATTCGATCCCCCACGGGGGTGCCCAGCCGCCCAGCTCATAACTAATGACGCCGTCATGAACCACGCTCCACAACTGCATCCCCGCTAATACCGCACAGACAGCGGTCACTAGCAGTGTCCCTGCCCACGGGAGCCGTCCACGTGGTAACACCGCAACAATGGGGGCGGCGATAAGCGGGATAACAACTAACAGTAGACTTAAGTGGCCTTGCAATCCGCTCACAGTGAATGATCCCGCTGGTGTATTTCATCCTCTTCAATGGTGCCGTAGGCCTCTTTAATGCGTACCACCAGCGCCAGTGCCAGTGCAGTGGTGGCAACGCCAACCACAATCGCCGTTAGAATCAGGACATGGGGCAACGGGTTAGAATAAACCTCAAAACCCTCTTTAAGGATGGGGGTTGTGCCATTCTCTACCGTACTGATACTGATATAGAGGATAAATACAGAGACCTGGAAAATATTCAACCCTATTATTTTCTTCACCAGGTTGCCGCGACTGATGACGGTGTAAAAACCGGTCATCATTAGAAATATAACAACCCAGTAGTTATAGTGACCTAACACAACCTCCATTACGGCCGCCCCCTGCCCGCAAATGCAAAAAATAGAATTAACATCACTGATGCAACGGTAATCCCAACGCCAACTTCGACCAGTAAAATACCAAGATGCTGCCCTGCCACCTGGGTTTCGCCAAACAGACCATACTCGAGATAGTTTCCACCCAGCATCAAGCTGGCGATACCAACACCGGCATAAAGCAACACACCCAAAGAGGCCAGAATATGTAAAACGCTCCTGGGGATGATTTTCTCAGCCAGATCAAGCCCAAATACCAGCGCATACAGAATGATTGCAGCGCTAAAAATAACACCCGCCTGAAACCCTCCACCGGGGCCAAAATCGCCATGGAACTGAACATATAGCCCAAAAAGCATAATCAGCGGAATTAACGGTTTAGCAACAACTCGCAGGATAAGGTTATGCGTCATGATCAACCTCCTTATCGATTCCAGACCCGTTTTTTCTGCGCCGACTGCCCAGTAAAATCAGCACAGCCACACCCGCTGTGAAGACCACAACGACCTCACCCAACGTATCAAACCCGCGATAGCTCGCTAATATTGCAGTGACCATATTTGGAACACCTGTATCCACTATCGACTGCTCAATATAGTAAGGCGCAACATGCATCTGCGCAGGCGCGAGCGGATCACCAAAATGTGAAATATCAACCGTGCCGTAAACCAGTGCCCCGCCAGTAACCGTGACGACTGCCAGCGGTAACCAGGGGCGATGTTCCGAGCGTTTTTTTTCATGATGATCTTTTGTCAGCGCGAGTGTTGCCAGCATTAACACCGTTGAGATGCCCGCCCCCACTGCCGCTTCAGTAAATGCGACGTCAGCGGCATCCATCACCACAAACATGCCTGCCGATAGCAGGCTAAAAATGCCGAAGAGCATAATGCTGGCAAAGAGATTCGTCATCCGTACAATTGCGATCGCACTGATTGCAAGAAAAGCCAGCAGACTGATATTAAGCAGGAGATCGATCACTCTTTGGCCTCATCTCTCTGTGGCTCGAGCCGCGGCTTTACCCCGCCATGCATCGCTGCGCTGGCTAACGCATGAGAGGCGGTTGGGCTGGTAAAAAATAGAAACGTGAAGATCAAAAAGAGCTTAAAGGCATCCAGAGTAAAGCCTGCCTGTAAGCCCAGGCCGAGCAGAATCAAAATCGCGCAGAGAGTATCAGTCGTACCTGCTGCATGTAATCGCGTGTAGAAATCGGGGAAACGGTGAATACCGACACCACCAATCACTCCCAGCAGTCCACCGGCTAACAGTAAAATCCAGCTCAACAGGTCGATGATCATTCCTTGCCCGCTTTACCTGGCCGTGAGTGAAAGTCACCCTGTTCAACCAGTCTTAATACTGCCACTACACCAATAAAATTGATCAGCGCATAAACCAGCGCAATGTCGAGTAGGTCAGTCCGACCAGAAAAGAAGGCAAACACCGCTATCAGTAGCACCGTTTTGGTACCAAACATATTGACCGCGGCAATTCGGTCATAAACCGTTGGTCCCATCAGCGCTCGAGCCAGCGCCAGCGCCATGGTAATAAGAATTGCCAGAGTAACCGCTATATACATTTATAGATCAATGGTCCGATCAGGAATCATGCTGGCCATATGGCCAGTTAAAAGCTCATCTGCGCCCTCTTTCGTCAAGGCATGAACCAGCACATATGATTTATCGAGCTCTATGCTAACCGTACCCGGCGTAAGCGTAATCGAATTTGCATAGATCACCCGCCCAAGATCCGTTTCCTGAGGAACAGGCACCTTAACCATCTGGGGGCTGATATCTTTACCGCCATTTTTCAGAATTCGTTTGACCACATCAATATTCGCCTTAACAATTTCACGTAGAATAAAGAGAAAAAAAGCGGGGAATTTAGAGTAGAGATGGAGTGGATGGCTCTCATGGTCAATCACATTCATACGATTGACCAGATAAAGTGTCAATGCGACAGAGACTGCACCCAGCCCTAAAAGCAGGAACGAAAAATGGCCGGACAACAGCACCCACAAGGCATAAAGTAGCGCCCCAAAACTGATAAGTTTCATCTAATCGAATTCCGAGATTAACCCAATCTAAATCCAGTCTTTAAAGTATAGAGCGATTATTTAGCTGCTCCATCATGCTCAAGGCGATTATACTAACACTAACAACATTAAGCATCATAGCAGCAAAATGAGATTCGAAATTTCTACCAGGAATCATCAGTAAAAAACAACCCGTCAGGCCCGCTATTCTCAGGCGAGTGGCAGATGAGCGGGGTTTGTTAAAAAGTCCCCTTGGTACTGAAATAAACCACAAGATCGCTGTCATCAAGCGCATATGCCGTATCAAATCTCAGATCGACTTTGACAAAAGATTTCATCTTATAGCGCACCCCCAAACCGAGCGTGGATTTTATATCATCAGGGTCCACGGTACGATTATCGGCATAGGCATTCCCAACATCCGTAAATAAGACGCCTCTCAATGCATTATTGCCACGGATAGGGGTGAGGTACTCCAGGTTCAAAGTGAAAAATGACTCTCCCCGTAAACTCCCTTTTTCATACCCCCGAACACTCCTGCTGCCACCGATGGCAAAAAAATCACCACCTAATGGCAGCGCGCCTCCAGAAAAGCCGAGCAACAGTTGCACATTAAGATTACGGTGCCGCTCATTGTTGACATAGTAATAGCGACGATAGTAGAAATTACTCTGGGTAAAAGAGCCATCAGAACCGAGCGCCCGAGCGCCGACCTGAATAGAGTAACCATACTCCGTCCCTTCTCGACTATAGAGATAATCGTGTACTCGACTGTAGCGCACCCCCAGATCCACCCCCACAGCGCGCCCATCTTTATATAATCCCGTTAGACCACTAACATAACTATATTTCGCTGAACGCCAGAAAGGACCCGCCCAGGCAGACCAGCCGATACTCGGCTCATCCTGCCTAAGCCAGCGGTTAACCCCGAAACTAAAAGCCTGGTACTCTTTCTCATAGATAGAGATCACTCCACCGCTCACCTTATCGTCAACCGGAGCATCAGAATAGAGCACCCCAACACGTAGGCCAAAAGGGCTACCGGCAATGCGCGGGTAGTTGTAACTGACATCGAACTGGTTAGACCTGCCTAATGCATCGCAACAGCCATCAACCTGCTTTAAGGTCATCCGCATGCTTTGATTCAGTCCCGCGATGTTGTCCATTTTTAAGCGCACACCGTAACTGATATCACCATCAGCAGAGCGATCTAACTTAGGCAGTGGAAAGAGGTAATATTTCTCACTCACCGTAATCTCCAGTACCTGCCGTCCATCGACCTCAATCACATCAGCATAGACATATTTAAACAGCCCCAGGTCCATAATTGCCTGGCGATCATATTCAATCTGGATAAGATCAACTGAGTCACCAATTTTCGTTCGCATCTCCTGTAGCATCACCGCGGGTTTCGTCTTCTTATTCCCACTGAAACGTATCTCGTCAATCGTCGTGAATGAGGCTATTGCGGTAGATACAATAGAGAGTAAACCAACAAGGCAGTAGAGTAGATTTCTTAATGTAAAAAGCATATCCCTATCTTTGTCAGAAAGCGTGCAGCCGCCGATTTTTTTGTAGTATATTTATAATTCATAGCGGCCAGTTAGCACGCTACATCAATCTAATAAACGCACAATTTACTGGAAAAATTCATGGCTCAATATATCTACACAATGAACGGTGTCGGCAAGGTAGTCCCGCCCAAACGTGAGATCCTTAAAGACATTTCACTATCGTTTTTTCCAGGTGCAAAGATTGGTGTGCTGGGGCTTAACGGCTCGGGTAAATCCACACTGCTGCGCATTATGGCCGGAATCGATACCGAACACCACGGCGAGGCGCGACCACAGAGCGGCATCCGTATCGGCTATCTGCCACAGGAGCCGCAGCTTGACCCCGCCAAAGATGTGCGCGGCAATGTCGAAGAGGCGCTGGGAGAGGTCAAAGAGGCGATGACAAGGCTGGATGAAGTCTACGCCGCCTACGCCGAACCAGATGCCGATTTTGATGCCCTCGCTAAAGAGCAGGCAGCGCTGGAAAACATCATCCAGGCGGCAGATGCCCATAATCTGGAACGCAAACTGGCGATCGCCGCCGATGCGCTGCGCCTACCGCCGTGGGATGCCGACGTCACCAAACTCTCCGGTGGCGAACGCCGCCGTGTTGCACTCTGCCGCCTGATTCTGTCGGCACCCGATATGTTGCTGCTCGATGAACCGACCAACCACCTCGATGCTGAATCTGTCGCGTGGCTGGAGCAGTTCCTGCGTGAGTTTGAAGGGACCGTGGTCGCCGTGACCCATGATCGTTACTTCCTCGACAACGTTGCAGGCTGGATTCTGGAGCTGGATCGCGGCCATGGTATTCCGTGGGAAGGTAACTACTCCTCATGGCTGGAACAGAAAGAGGCTCGCCTGCAACAGGAAGAGAAGAGTGAAGGCGCCCGCCTCAAGGCGATGAAAACAGAACTGGAGTGGGTGCGCAGCAACGCCAAGGGGCGACATGCGAAGAGCAAGGCGCGTATTGCGCGCTATGAAGAGCTGGCTAAGCAGAGTTTTGAAAAACGCAATGAGACTAATGAGCTATTTATTCCACCTGGCCCACGCCTCGGCGACAACGTTATTGAAGCCGATAATGTCACGAAGGGTTTCGGTGACCGTCTGTTAATTGATCGCCTCAACTTCAACCTGCCACCCGGCGGTATTGTCGGCATTATCGGCCCCAATGGCGCGGGTAAATCGACCCTGTTCAAGATGATTATGGGAATTGAACAACCAGATAGTGGCACACTGAAAATTGGTGAGACCGTGCAGCTCGCTTATGTTGACCAGAGCCGTGATACGCTGGATGAAAATAAAACCGTATGGGAAGAGGTCTCGGGTGGCCACGACATCATCACTGTCAATAACATTGAGATCAACTCACGCGCCTATCTCGGCCGCTTCAATTTCAAAGGTTCCGACCAGCAAAAACGTGTCGGAGATCTCTCTGGTGGTGAACGAAATCGCCTTCATCAGGCCAAACTGCTGCAGAGCGGTGGCAATGTTCTGCTACTGGATGAGCCGACCAATGATCTTGATATTGAAACCCTGCGCGCACTCGAAAATGCGCTGCTTGAATTTGCCG
>DRLG01000293.1 GCA_011053135.1 Chromatiales bacterium | reverse complement strand
CCGCAGGCGATCTATGTCTCGGCGACACCGGGGCCGTATGAAAAAGAGCACAGCGGGGCGGTGGTAGAGCAGGTGGTGCGACCGACCGGTCTGGTTGATCCCGAGGTCGAGGTGCGGCCAGCGACCAGCCAGGTGGATGATCTGCTCTCCGAAATCCGTAAGCGAGTTGATAAGGAGGAGCGGGTGTTGGTAACTACCCTGACCAAGCGGATGGCTGAAAATCTGACCGAATACCTGGAAGAGCACGGCATCTGTGTGCGCTACCTCCACTCCGATATCGACACGGTGGAGCGAATGGAGATCCTGCGCGACCTGCGACTGGGCGAATTTGATGTGCTAGTTGGCATTAACTTGCTTCGAGAAGGCCTTGATATACCAGAGGTTTCGTTGGTTGCTATTCTGGATGCAGATAAAGAGGGTTTCCTCCGTTCAGACCGCTCCCTGATCCAGACCATTGGCCGCGCTGCGCGAAACCTCAACGGGCGTGCGATCCTCTATGCAGACAAAATTACCGGCTCCATGCGGCGTGCGCTGGATGAGACTGAGCGGCGGCGACGCAAGCAGCTTGCGCATAACAGACAGCACGGCATCACGCCAAAAGGGATAGAGAAGGCGATTGCCGATGTGATGGAAGCCGGGGTGGCGACGGGCCAGAAGCGCGCCAGAGAGGCTGCTAACGTTGCAGAGGAGATGGCTGATTACGCAGCACTACCGCCCGAAAAGCTGGCTAAAAAGATTTCACAGCTTGAAAAAGCGATGTATCAGCACGCGCGAGACCTCGATTTTGAGGCGGCTGCAAAACTGCGGGATCAGATCCATCAGATTCAGAACTCAGGGCTTGGTCTGCCGGGTAGCTAATGGTCCTTTCCATATGGAGCGCTTCTATTAATTCTGTTATTTAGTTTGATATATTCTAATCAAGTGATTTTGCGCTATTGGTCACTCTGATCAGGCTGAGGCGCGGTGGTTAATAGTTGATGAAACTACATTGTTTTTATTTGTGACATTAGTACATATAATCCCGCCGCAGCTTAAGTAGGATATAGGTGGTTGCTTATTTGCATCACCATTCCTGTTGGCAAGCGTTGGCCCGGATAGACGAGGGTTCTGGTAATAGGCAGTGAATTTCGGCAATAAAGATAGTTTGCAAGAGTCCGTGTTTTTTTGATGCGTCATGTAGTGCTTGTGTTCAATCTTTCTTGGTTTTTAGATGGAAAGATGTGTCTTTAGTCTTTTTTCTCTATCGAGGAGTAGCCTGTATTTTTGGTGAGTCGTGAGGTGTGCTTTCAGCCGCTGATGACTAAGGACGGGGAATTGGGAATGAAAGAGGATATTTCAAGGGTTCGGCTCAGTTATGGGCGATCGATAGCAAAGCGAGATTTCCTAGGGCGTTTTTATGAGATATTTCTGGCGAGCAGCCCTGAGATCGCGCGCAAGTTTGTTAATACAGACCTGGAAAAGCAGCAGGAGCTGCTGGCAATGTCTGTCAATATGGTGATTCTATTTCCACAGGAAAACAAGATTGCAAAAAATGCGGTGGGAAGGATCAGGGAGTCTCATAGCCGCGGCGGGCTGAACATCGAACCCCATTTATACACATTATGGGTAGATAGTCTGGTTCAGGCCGTTTCCGAACATGATCCTGAGTTTGATGAACAGCTGGAGGCGTCGTGGCGGAAAGTGTTGCAGATTGCGATCGATTACATTGTTGGAGGGTACTGATAATCTCTCTTCTATGTGCAGTAAAGATAAATTAGCGAAGCGCTGAGTCAATCCAGTGTTTGTCACTGGGGACGGGTAATGCCTAACTAAATTCGTATTTTTTGTCTGGGCAGGCTATTGTTGGGCCCTCTTTTTTATTGGGGTAAATGATGGCAGTAATCTGGTATCCCGGGCATATGCATAAGGCCCAGAAACAGATCAAGGAGGTGATGCCTCAGGTTGATCTGGTGATTGAGGTGATGGATGCGCGCATTCCCTTTAGCAGTGAAAACCCAGTGGTGAAAACGCTACGTGGCCCTCGTCCTTGTCTCAAAATATTGAATAAATCCGATCTGGCTGACCCAGCTGTGACAGCAGAGTGGCTGAGCTATTTTTCCCGCCAGGAGGGGATCAGGGCGGTGGCCATGACGACCACACAAAAAGGCGAGTCGCGTAAGATACTGGGGCTGTGTCGTGAAATGGTGCCGCTCAGAGCGCAGCGAGGTGAGCCGATACGAACGATGATTATGGGGATCCCGAATGTCGGTAAATCGACATTAATTAACGCACTGGCTGGGCGAGCGATTGCCCGGGTGGGGGATGAGCCGGCGGTGACAAAACAGCAGCAGCGGATAAGCCTGGGTAATGGAATTGTGCTCTCAGACACACCGGGGATTCTCTGGCCGCGAATGGAAGATGAAAATAGCGGTTACCGTCTGGCGGTGACGGGGGCGATTAAAAATGCGGCGATCACCTTTGAGGATATTGCCCTCTATGCCGGTGAGTTTCTACTGCAGCAATATCCGCAGGCGTTGATGGCGCGCTACAAATTGACTGAACTGCCCGCTAGCGCGATGGCGCTACTGGAGACGGTTGGGCGAAAGCGCGGCTGCCTGCGCCCTGGTGGTGTGGTCGATCTGCATAAAGCTTCTGAGATTTTGTTAAAAGAGCTGCGGGCGGGAAAGCTGGGCGCACTTTCATTTGAGAACCCGACAATGGTCGAGAGGCCAGAAGAGGCAGGCGATGAACTCTGTTAATGGCGATTTAATTAAGCACCCGCTTTTCATTTGCCGCAGCACGCTGCTGCCCCTGTACTGAGGCAGCGTGTGCAAGATCCAGATTGAGGTTCAGGTCGAGATTAACGCCAGGCTCCTCTTGCATCTCCTCCTTGAAGAGTAAAAATGACTTTTGATACCTTTTAGCGCTATACATCGCAATATCCGCATGCTTGATTAATGTATTGCTATCACTTCCATGGCGCGGGTACATGGAAATCCCGACACTCATGCCGATCGTCAACGACTTTCTCTCAATGGTAAATGGTTCGAGAATGGCGTTTGTCAGACGCTCGGCTAGCATGTAGGCCTGCATTGTTTCGGTTTGAGGGAGAATAATCGCGAACTCATCGCCGCCGAAACGGGCTAGCGTGTCCGATTCTCGCAGCAGGCTTTTTAATCGCTGTGACGCCTGTAGAAGTAGCGTGTCCCCAGCCTGGTGGCCAAGGGTATCGTTAACCTCTTTGAACTCATTGAGGTCGATAATCATGATGGCGATCTCTTTTTTCTCCCGCTTTGCAAAACTGAGCGCATGATCAATACGTTCATAAAAGAGAATTCTATTGGGGAGTGATGTTAGTGGGTCGTGCAGCGCGCGGTAGCGCTCTACCTGAACAGCGTCATTCAGATCGCAAATGCTCTTCAGACTAAGGCGGCTCGCCAAAAAGATAAAACAGCCGCTGCCCAGCAAGGCCGCTGCTGCTACTAGTTCGTTAAAGGTCGCTCCGCCTTTTATAAGATGATAGCCGAAGAGCAGATAGCCGCCGGTCAGCAGGAGTATAAAGTGGTAGAGGGTGCGCCAGCCATGGCCTGCCTGGTTTTTGCAGGCGCAGATATTTTTAATCGGCTTGAGCGCTGAGATAAGTAGTGCGATGCCGCATAGCACCATCAGTAATGTTATCTGTGTTAGTGTCACGGCCAGTAGTCAGTGGGGGGTTAATTGAGCTCTTTTGTCTGGGGTTGATATGTTTTTAGTCTTGAAGTGCAATCTCGGCCTGTGTTGCCTGTGATTCATTGTATGAGAAAAAACCTGCCCGAAAAATAATAAATAATAGACACCTTCTGGCGGATGATAGCTGGTTTAAGTTTGATTTATAAGTGACTGTTATTAAATTAATATTGATATTTTTATTGTGGGGGGATTATGGAGCCTGCGGAGGAGAACCGGTTCTATTGTGAGCATGTCGCAATGGTAGTACGAAGTTATTATCAGCTGACAGGGAAGCAGATTGGGGTGGGAGCGCCGTGCCATCAACAGCTCGATCTGGCTACTGATAGTGCTTTCGCACAGTCGCTATTCAACGCCCCTTTTGCCTTAATTTCGCACGGTACTGAAGCTGAACCCCTCTTTAATTACGCCAATAAAACGGCTATGAAACTGTTTAATATGACGTGGGATG
>DRLG01000292.1 GCA_011053135.1 Chromatiales bacterium | reverse complement strand
CAAGATCGCCGACACAAAAGCGGGCCGCTGAGGTCGCATCACATTTAGTTCCGGGTTCGCAACAATTCATCAATCGATAAAAAAGTGCCAGCCGATTGGGGTTGCTGAGCGCCTTAAATGCCGCTGAGAAGCGGAGGTTTTCTTTTCTACTATTCGACATTTTTCGAATAGTAGCGATGTATCTGTGGGGTGTCAAATCCTATTGTGAGGTTGATGATTAATTGTAGCTGCTTCAGCACGGTTCCTTTAATTTGGGGCGTGCTAACGGATTAACTCCCTGGGCTGCCCAAAATGGTAGCCCTGGGCGTAATCGACCCCAAGTACTTTCAACTTTCTGAGCACATCCTCGCTCTCTACGAATTCAGCAATTGTTTTCATTCCTACCACATGGCCGATGTCGTTGATTGAACGGACCAGTGCCAAATCCATCGGATCATGTGTAATATCTTTCACAAAGCCACCATCAATTTTCAGGAAATCAACGGGAAGATTTTTTAAGTATAAGAACGAAGACATCCCGGAGCCAAAGTCATCCAGTGCGAAGCGACATCCTTTCTTCTTGAGGGCGCGAATAAAGCGGGTAGCGCTGGTCAAATTGACAATCGTTGCGGTTTCCGTGATCTCAAAACAGATCTTGCCAGGCGGGATGTTATATTTCTCAAACAGGTTGATGGTGTACTGTAAAAACTTATCGTCACCAACTGAATGGCCTGAGAGGTTGATAGAACACATTGCGAGCGCTTCCAGCTCATCTGTGGCGTTGCTGAGCCACTCAAAGATAGTTCTGATAACCCAGCGATCCAGTTTGGGCATCAGGTTATAGCGTTCGGCTGCCGGCAAGAAGGAGTTGGGCATCGCAAGCGCCCCCTCTCCATCCTTCATTCTGATTAATACTTCGTAGTGGTCTCCATCTGTTGTGTGCTTTCCAATTGATAGAATGTCCTGTCGATAGAGGGTGAAATTATTCTCTTCGAGCCCCTGGGTGATACGTGAAACCCAGCGCATCTCACCATGGCGCTGGGCGACAGTGGTATCGTCTTCCACATAGCTATGGATACGGTTTCTTCCCGCTTCTTTCGCCGCGTAGCAGGCGCTGTCAGCAATGCTCATGACTACGCCAAGGCTGCCACTGTTCTTATTGATCGGCACCAGGCCGATGCTTACCCCAACTACGAAGCTATTGCCCTCCCAGGTAAAGCGGTATGACTCAACAGCTTCACAGAGACTTTCAGCAACGTTATTTGCCTCATCTGAACCGCAATATTCGAGCAATACTGCGAACTCATCACCCCCCAGTCTTGCAAGGGTGTCGTGTTTACGCATCTGGGACTGTAGCAGCGATGTAATCTGTCGTAGTAGCTCATCACCCGCGGCATGCCCACAGGTGTCATTAACCACTTTAAACTGGTCAAGATCCATATATAGCAGGGCGTGGTCATAGTGATTGACTCGGGCCTGCTCAATGGCGTGCTCAAGGCGCTCTTCAAATTCGCGCCTGTTAATAAGTCCCGTAAGCGCATCGTGACGCGCCTGGTAGATTAGCTGTTGAGAAAGTTTGCGTGACTCTGTGACGTCATGAAATACCATCACAACCCCAATTAACTCACCCGCCTGATTTCTGATCGGTGCCGCTGAATCTTCGATGGCGATTTCACTGCCATCTTTACAGATGAGAACGGTGTGATTGGCTAGCTCAACAATGCGCCCTTCATTAATACAGCGTTCGACCGGATTAACAGACTTCTCTCGTGTAATCTCATTAATGATGCGGAAGACATGCTCAACCTGCTGTCCCGCCGCCTCTTCGTGGCTCCACCCTGTCAGGTTTTCAGCGACGGCGTTGATGTAGTCTATCTTGCCGTGAATGTCTGTTGTAATAACAGCGTCGCCGATCGATTCAAGTGTCACCTGAGCGCGCTCTTTCTCTTCGAATAGTTCTCGTAATGCTTTATCTCGCTCCTGTTTGCGTTGCGATATCTTGTCAATCATATTGTTGAAATCATCATACAGAACGCCAATTTCATCATTACTCTGTTTTTCAGCGCGGAAGGTGTAGTTGTCATCCTGTGCGATCTTGCGCGTTGCTTCTGTTAACTTAATAATTGGGCCAGAGATGATGTGCTGCAAGCGGCTTGCAAGATAATATGAAAATGCAATTAACCCCAGCATGATGTAAAAAATTGTTAAAAGGTAGGTGTTTATCTTTTTATCGAGCGCCTGCGTGGAGACCCGGAGATAGATGTAACCATAAAGCTCATCTCGATAGGTTATTGGCTGGTGTACATGGAGCCATTTTCCTTCGTACTCAACGAGTGCTGTTTTAACGAGAGGGGTTTGTGGTAAGGGCAGTTGCTCATCCCTGTCGTAGGAGGCAAAAATATTATCGTTATGATCATAGATCCTGGCGTTGATAACGGAGGGGATTGCATTAAATCGTTGCAGGATTTCACGGGCACCCTCCGGGTCGGAGAATGCTAAAGGGCTAACGCTTTCATCGCCAACAAGTCGTGCATTAATAACACTATTGTTACTGACATCCAGTTTGAAATCATTGATGTCGTTATAAATAATAACGCTAAAGCCAATTGTCATGACGGTGCTTGTAGCGATAAGAATAATCGCGATGAGCTTTTTTCTAATTGAGAGGTTGCGTAGCATCTTCATCTGCTATTCCCTCCCGACTATTTTTGCAACGGAGAGTAATTTGTAGCTGATATATAGATCAGACTCTTTGATTGCGAGTTCATTGATTTCGAACCGGATCTTCTGTTTCTTTGACATAAAGAAGTTGATCATGACCCCCTGTTCAGCAAATCCATTGGAATCTGAAATAGTAAGTACCGGAATGTTTTTTACCTGTGCCAGGATTTCAGCAAGTGCTTCTTCAGGGATATGAGAGATAAAAAGTATATGGGAATTTTTTATCCCTTCACTGTTGTCGATATCCTGAATAATGACTTTTTTCCCCTGAATTTTCTGAGTTTGATAGATCTCTCTAAGTAGGGCTGAAAATTGCCGGTTCCCAACTACGCTAATGATAAAAGGATTAAGCCTGTTTTCAGAAAGGCTTCTATCGGGCCAGTCAATAAAGCGTGTGAAACGCTCTAGAAAAACAGCTTTCAGACTATATTCACGAATATCAAAATCGCCTGCGTGGCTGGGGGGCGTTAGCAGCGTTGAGCCTATAAGAAAAATCAAGCAGGAAAACAGTTGTTTCATAGCGCGACCTAACTTTGGTACGAACGAGCAGATCCCGCTCGCAGAGAAAGATTGGAGGGAGACGGCGCTGATGGAGATAGACAGTAGTAAAGGCAGTAATCAATAAACTTCACGAGATGCATCTCTATATTAATATGTTGTTAGTGTTTATAGCTTATCAGTAGCTAACAGAAACCCACACTCTGTTAGTGCATTATGCCTTTATTCCATAAATATATGGTGGTTATCGGTTATACGTACCATTTTCTGTACTGCTATACATACTACATGTCGGATGGAATGTGGTAAATCGACAGCGCCTATTATCATCATGATCTGCTAACACACAATTTGAAGTCGATAGTAACAGGCTTTACTCTTCTGGCAGTAGTTAGGATGATCTTTACTAAGTAACCAGGTAGCTTGGCGCGGGCAAAAAGGTTTATCTATTATCTATTTAACTTCCGCTCAGATAGTGCTCTATCGCCACGCATAGCATTGAATAATATCTCGGTTATTATAGTGCCTGATAGAAAAGGGTGCACTAGAGCAGATAGCAATATCACGGTAATTACCGCTTTTATTGTGTGCCGATACGGCTTTGAACGATGTGGAGAACTCTCTATTCTTAATCACTTCGTTGGTGTTGAATTTCGCGGTCGCGCAGAGAACACTGAGAGTGTTACGCTAAGGGTGGTTAAACCTCGCTGTTACAGAGCAGCCACAGCTGCAGGTGTAAAAAGGAGCCTGAGAATAAATGTCTGATTGCGTGCCAGGCTGGATGATGAGTCGCTCTATTAAACAGGTAGCCTTTGTCTGTGGGATGTTTGTATTGAGAAGATGATCTTTCCCCTATGGGACAAGGATGAAAATAGATGATCAATAAAGATGTGAGGGGAGAGGAGATGGAGAAACAACAACGCCACCAGAAAGTTTCCGTACGGAGTGAGCCCTTTGCCGATAAGGTTTCAACGCGTATCTGGGAGGAGCTGGCATCCAGCGACAACCCCTATATTGCAGACAGTAGTCGCTGCCACGGCTATGATCTCATTGATTTGATGCGGGGGGCGAGTTATATCGATACCTTTTACCTGCTGTTCAGGGGTGAGTTGCCATCTACGGATGAACGCCAGCTGTTAGAGAAGTTGATGATTGGGCTAATCAACCCTGGACCACGCCATCCTGCTACACGTGCAGCGATGAATGCGGGTATAGGGAAGACGGATCCCCAGCATATTTTACCGATTAGTTTAGCGATCATGGGGGGGGAGCATCTAGGCGCAGGTGAAGTTGAAGGTGCGATGCGTTTTATGAGAAGGCACCGCAGGGAAGATCCTGCCCGCCTCGTTGAGCAGCTACTGAAGGAGCGAGGAGAGGAGCAGCCTGAAGAGGGTGACTGGCACATCGTGCCTGGTTTTGGTAGCTGTTTTGGCAGTGTCGACCTGATGCCATCTAAGCTTGTCACTCTCCTCCTTGAGCTCCCCGGCTGTGGAGAAATCATTAAGTGGGGCGCTCGGTTCTCAGCTGCATTAGAAAAACATAACATGGGGTGGCTTAATGTTGGTGTCGCCGCCGCAGTCTTTGCCGATCTTGGCTTTCATCCCCGTTCTGGTGCGGGTCTCTTTCAGCTACTCTCGGCTCCCGGCCTGTTGGCACACGGTATGGAGCAGGCTAATAAACCAATAACCGCAATGCCATTTATCAGTGACAAGGCGTATACCATCGACTATGACTAAACAAGATACCACCCTCTGGGACCAGCAGCGCAATAAGATCATCAGCAAAAAAGGGGGCTGGTTGATTGGTGACGGGGTTTATTGTCATGGCTATGAGATGATGAATGAACTGGTCGGAAAGGTCTCTTACATGCAGGTAGTGGTTCTGAATGCAACAGGTCGACTGCCGGAGCGACGGCTCGCAGAGTGCATTGAAGCGGCGCACATCTGTCTAAGCTGGCCCGATTCGCGTATCTGGTGTAACCATATCGGCGCACTCGGTGGCACGATGAGAGCCTCATCTGTTGCGTCAACAGTTGCGGGGGTCCTGGCAACAGACTCACGTTCATACGGCATCAAACCGTTAAAGGCGGGGCTCTCTTTTATTCAGGCCGCAATGCTGGCTTTTAATAACGGAGTTTCGGTAGCGGACATCGTAACCAATGAATGCGCCAAACATGGTGGAAAGCCTTTTATCATGGGGTACGGGAGGCCGATAGCCAAAGGTGATGAGCGGGTTCCCGCAATGGAACGGGTCGCAAAAAACCTTGGGTTCCCGGTCGGCGCACATCTGAAACTGGCTTATGAGATCGAAAGTGTACTCGATGAGCGCTTTAATGAAGGGATGAACATTAATGGTTATATGTCTGCCTTCCTCTCTGATCAGGGTTTTTCACCTGACGAAGTTTACCTTATCTGCTCAACGCTGGTTGCGAGTGGTGTTACAGCCTGTTATGTGGATATGCGCAACAGACCGGCAGGTACCTTTTTACCGCTACGTTGTGATGATGTGCTTTATCAGGGTAAGCCACACAGGTTGCTACCGGAACAGAAAGAGGAGCTTTGAGGATGAGTAGTCGTAATCATTCTATGATTTTATCAGGGCACCATTAAGTAGTACCTCTGATGCCATATTGTTAAGTGATCTATATTGCACGATGTATTCGGCGGGCTCCGTTTGTAAGGCCATAGATATTGTTATAACCATGTAGGAACCTTGTTGAATTAATCATAAATTTGTAGGAGTATTAATGACATTCTGAATGGCCTGAGAAGTTGGGTGCAGAGGGATGTGGACTTAGTTAGGAAGACTAGAATCAGTAAGAGTATGGTCGCCGCTGGTTGGTTGTCTGACAAGAATGCAGCAAGAGGAACCGCGACGAAAAGATGAACAGCGTTAATAACTCAATTGTGATCGGCTGCTTGCTTGCCTTTTATGCCATGCCTTCGTTAGTGCAGGGTGATACGGTGGCGGAGGATCTCTTTGAGCTTTCTATGGATGATCTATTGAATATAGAGGTTGAGATCGTCACAGGCAAGCCTCAAAAGCTTTCACGAGCCCCAGCTGTTGCAAATGTTATCACCGCCTCAGAAATTGAAGCGATGGGTCTTACCTCTTTTGAGCAAGTGCTTGAGATGATCCCTGGTGTTAATGTATACCCAGATCCTGTTGGAAGGCTGGATTCTCACTTCTCAATCCGCGGTATTCATACTGCAGACAACTCCCAGATATTAATGCTTGTGAATGGCCATGATGTGACCAGCGTTGCAACAGGATCAATGCCGGCAGGTTTTCGCATGCCTGTTACAAATATTGCCCGGATTGAGGTGATGCGCAGTCCAGGTTCTGCACTATATGGTGCGGATGCTTTTGGCGGGGTTATTAATATCATCACAAAAAACCTGGTAGAGAATGACGGCACAAATTTTGGCTGGCGCCAGGGATCATTTAATACACAGGATGTCTGGTTGCGTCACGCAACAGATCTGGCAGGGTGGGATTTTGCATTTAGCCTTGAGACGAGCAGTAGCGACGGTGATAGCAGTCGCGTTGTCGAGTATCGAAATGAAGACTTTGTTCCACCTCCGTTATCATTGCCTCCCATCACAGGCAGTGGTCCGCTAGAGACTTATTATGACTACACTAATACAGAGGTGACGTTAAATAATGAAGAGTGGACATTTAGATTATGGAACTGGGACCTGAAGAGAGCAGGGGTTGGGCAGGGCGCTACACAGATTGTAGACTCAGAGGGGTATGATGAGTCTGAGCTATATTTATTAGATATGCAGCATGAAAACCGAGATGTACTGCCGGAGCTGGATATTAGTTCCCGTCTAAGCTACGAGCTGAGTGAGCTGGATTCGTATTTTGTTTTATATCCCCCTATAGGTTCTGTCACTGTTGACAGGTTCGGGCGTCCAGGGGCGACCCAGAGGAAGGGCAGTCTCTCTGTCCGCTCCAATTATTCAGGGATTGCCGGCCACAGCCTGCTGGTTGGAGTCGGTTCTGAGTGGGTCGAGGTTGATCCACGTGAAGTGAAGAATTTTGGAACAGGTCTTCCTGTAGGTACTACCGTTGATGTTACGGGGTCACCATTTGCATATATGACCCGGCAATCCAGAACGGTCAACCATATCCTGCTTCAGGATGAGTGGGCCATTAATCAGGACTGGGCAGTGACAGCGGGTATTCGTTACGATGACTATTCTGACTTTGGGGACACTACCAATCCGCGTATTGCAGTCGTCTGGATGGGACGGCCCAACCTAACGACAAAGCTACTTTACGGGCAAGCCTTTCGGGCCCCTACATTTAGTGAGCTTTATTATAAAAATAATCCGGCAATCCTTGGAAACCCAGACCTGGCAGCAGAGACAATTGAAACATATGAAGCGGTGATTGATTACCGCCCTGCCAGTGAGGTGAACCTGGTGTTGAGTCTCTTTAGTTACCGCATCGATGATCTGATTGACCGAACATTCGGAGAGCCAGCGGCAAATACAGGTAAACAGAGAGGAAGTGGCTTTGAGCTTGAGGGCAACTGGCATGTTAGCTCCAGGCTGCAACTACGAAGCTTCTTCGCCTTTCAGAATGCAGAAGATAGCGTGACAGGTGCTGATGTGCCCAATGCTCCCCGGCAGCAATTTTATGCAAGTGCGCATTGGGGGCTTCAGCCGCAGTGGTTTCTGGGTACGCAGCTGAAATGGATCGCAGATCGTAAACGTGCAGCAGGTGATCCCAGAAGCGAAATAGGTAACTATACAATTGTTGATGCGACCATAAAGCGCCGCCAGCTACTGCCCAATATGGATTTTACCTTCTCTGTTAGAAATCTCTTTGATGAGGATGCCAGGGCACCATCAACTTATACACCCGGACATTCGCAAGGGGCAACCATCCCTGCTGATTACCCGTTGGCAGGTAGAAGTGTATACGGAGAAATTCGCTTTAAGTTTGAATAAACTGTCGCGAATAACAGCGGTCTGAGGGGACTGTTTACCCTTTACCTAATTTAAAAACAGTCATCATCTCGTTAAGGCTTATTGCCTGTTCATTAAGCGATTCACTACCCGCTGCCGCCTCCTCGACTAAAGCAGCGTTCTGTTGTGTCACTTCGTCCATCTGAGAGATCGCTTTATTGATCTGGCCAATACCGGCTGACTGTTCCTGACTCGCGGCAGCAATCTCAGCGATAATATCATTCACTTTCTTTACGGAAGCAACAATATTTTCAAGCGATTTTCCTGAGCTATCGACTAGCTCGGTTCCCTGGTTGACCTTTTCGACGCTGTCATGAATCAACCCTTTAATCTCTTTCGCTGCGCCCGCACTGCGCTGTGCGAGATTACGAACCTCTGCTGCGACAACGGCGAAGCCACGTCCCTGTTCCCCTGCGCGTGCAGCCTCTACCGCTGCGTTAAGTGCCAGCAGGTTAGTCTGGAAAGCGATCTCATCGATAACACCAATAATGTCGGCGATCTTTTTGCTTGCCGCATTGATTTCACTCATCGCATCGATCGTTTTACCAACGACTTCACCACCTTTTTCTGCCTCTTCATGAGCAGCCTGAGAAAGTCTGGTCGCCTGTTGTGCATTATCAGCCGTCTGTCTCACAGTGCCCGTAAGCTCTTCCATGCTAGATGCCGTCTCTTCCAGTGATGATGCCTGCTCTTCAGTACGCTGGCTGAGGTCAGTGTTACCTTGTGAAATTTCACCTGAAGCACCTTTGATCTCCTGCGATGAGATGATGATCTTATTGACAATTTCTGCCATGTTATTCACGGTTGTGTTGATCGATTCACTAAAAACAGCAAATTCACCCTGATACTCACCATCCATCGTCTTCGTCAGGTCACTATTAGCCAGGTGGGAGAGGACATCGATACCCTCTTTTAACGGTTCTACTACGGCCTCGAGCAAGCTGTTGATACCGTCGCCAAGGTTACGCATATAGCCGCTATACACTGATGTGTCGATTCGCTTATCAATATTACCGGCAATAGCGCCCTCGACGAGCTGGTTAATCTGCATCTCTGCATCTTTCTGTTCGGTCATATCTTTCCATTCAACCATGTTGCCCATGTACTTACCCTCTGGGCTGACGATTGCAGTGGCATTGACCTCAAAGTGTAGTCCAGCGATTTCAAGTTGCGCCCTGGCAGGCAGCGCATCGACATTAGAGAGTAGCGCACGCTGGTGTTGTGGATTCGCATGGAACTGATCAATGCTCTGTCCCACAAGGTTGTGGGGATCAAGAGATGGAAAGCGGTTTTGCAGTGCTGCCTGTCGAGATGCCAGCATCTTAACGACAGCCGGGTTTGCATAGGTGATGATCATATTCTCATCACATAACATTAGATTAGAGGCGGCACCATTAACAGCAGATGAGAGACGAGTCACTTCAACTTCTTTTTTACGCAGCTCTGTTACATCGGCCCACTCTAATGTGTTGCCAATATAATTGTTATTAAGATCCATAATAGCGGTGACATGAATATGGAAGGTGAGGGGACCAACCTGTATGTCCGTTTCATATGGCAGGTTAGCGGGGTCAGCAAGTAGCTGGCGCTGCATCTCCGGATTCTTATGGAATACATCGATAGAGCTGCCGACCAGCTCATCAAGATTAAGCGTCGGGTATAGTTCGCTTAGCTCGGAGGCGTAATTTTTCATCAGTAACATGGTCTGCTCGTTGGCATAGGTCACCACCAGGTCACGGTCGATCGTCATGATCGCAGTTTGAGAGCCATCAATAGCGCGCTGTAACCTGAATGCCTCCTCTTCTTTTGCACGCCTTGCGGTGACATCGGTCCACTGTACAACAAATCCGGTGCGGTTTCCCTGTTGGTCGAAAAGGGGGCGGGTTTCATGTTCGAAGATGAAATGGCCCGGCTTAATTTCGCCCTTATGTGACTCACCCGGCTTAAGCTGCGCTAGCAATTTTTTTATGAGCGCTGGGTTTTTATGGTAACGGTGGATACTCCCACCGATCACTTCACTGACTTTGAACCCTGGGATATAGACAGCGAGTTCATCTTCAACTTCCTGCAGGATCTCACGTGCCTGACGGTTCACGAACACCACATTTTCATCTGCATCCGCCATCATAATATTGATGGGTGCATGTTCAAGAATATCTTTCATGACCTCAAGATCCCCCATCAGAGAGGCTGAGCCAGTAGCACTTTGACCGCCGTTATAACCCTTTAACATCGTTTGTGCGACGAGGTTGAGCGCATCACTCCAGGCATCACAGACCTCCAGGGTCCATAGATCTCCAGCGAACTCTTCAAGTACATCAAGCATCGTCTCGGCGACCGCGCTGTAATGTTCTGCGATCGCACCGTAATCTTCATGTTTGGCACCAAGATCGATTAATGCTCCCTCTAATACCTGCGGATTGCGTAGATTATTAACCACCAGTTTGAGCGCGGCGAGGAGCTTTTTCTGTTGAGCAGCCATGCTGCTCTTGCCAAACAGCGGCTTGATGTCGGGGTAGCGTTTGAATAGCTCCTGATAAAAACGTTTGACCAGCTTTTCACCCGATGGCGCGAGCGCCTCGAATGATTGTTCTAATAATTCGACGTTTAGACCGAGAGGACTTTCGTAAGGTGCTACCGCTGCTTTCATTGTTTTTCTCCTGACACACATCGTCGCTAAACTATTAAGTTGTTAATTGAACTAGATTTTATATTCCAATAAGTCACTTGTGGCTGGCCAGTGATAGTTAAAAAACTGATGGCGATATTCAATGACCTAATTTGCCAGAAACTGGCAGAGGAGAGCTTCCTTTATCTCGTTATTTCAGGTATCGACGAAGGGAAATAAAAGTTTAGAGGCTTGAGGTGAATTCCTGAAGAAGAGAAGCGAGGGGATTATTAAATTAAAACAATTGCTTAAAATCTATCGATGTGGTCTGTTATTCGCTGCGCAATGCATCGACTGGATTGGGTTTTGCAGCACATCGCGCCGGCCAGACACCAGCAATAACGCCAATCACGATGGCGAGTGTCTCAGTGGCGATCAGATAGTTCCATGAGATGTGAACAGGCAGGGCTGGGAAAAACAGCGTGAGCAGTTGTGCACCGCCGACACCAATAACCAGGCCGAGTACCCTCCGAGCGTAAGCGAGAATGGCCGCTGGTCGAACGGCAGTTTTAATGTCTTTGATAGGGGATCTGTAAATCCCACGCCTTTAGGCGGCATCGTTGCTTTTACACCCTCTCCCCTTGAGGGGAGAGGGACGGGGTGAGGGGTGAGCATGCTCCGAGGTTGAAATTTGAACCCTCACCCTAACCCTCTCCCAGTCTTGGGAGAGGGGGCAATCGGCCGTACGGCCGATCAATCCAGCTTTTAGCCGGTGGAGTATTCACCGGTATATCGTGCGGCTCAGGTATCATTCAACTCTCTGTGAAACAATGGCACCGAGTAGCGCCATCACGTATGATATCGGCATTCAATGAGGGACGGGGAGTCGCTTCCTCTTCTGAGGTGTCGGAACAGGTATCTTATCGATCCCGCAGGAATGACGATGGCCTTAACCTTCGCGTTGTAGTGAGAATATGTCGAATAATGTAGTGCAAAATATCGGCGGTGCTGAGTCGCCAGCGGTGATCGCCGGAGATGGGCTAGACGGTCGCTTTAACGGCCAGCATCACCCCGCCCCTTTTTTACATGATCCCAGCGCAATCCATAACGTTTCACCTGGTGGCTACCTCAAAACAGATGGATTGGCGACACTGATATCGCATCTACAGCGCGTTGTCTCGGGGCGCGGGCCGATGCAGGTGATCATTGCTGAACATGGGCGCGGCAAGAGTTCGCTGATTCGGCAGCTGATCACGGAAGCGGAAGACCGCTGGTTGCTGTGCTATATCCATGCAGATTACCACCTGGGCGTTGACCATATTATCAGTGCGCTCGGCCAGACCTTTTTTTCACGGGAAGCGATCGATTTTGAGTCACTGGTGCAGGGGCTTGTTACATATGGCCACCAGGAACCCTATCCGGTGGTGATAGTTGACGACGCACAGAATATTTCGCTCTACGCGTTGGAGACACTGGCCAATGTTAAACGGGCAGTGACTGAGCAGGGGGGGGATGTCGATATTATTCTCTGTGCAAGTCCGGCGCTGCGCAGGGCACTGGCTTCGCATAGCATGGCACCATTTAAAGCGCGATGGATTGAACTGCATGCGCTACCGCGATTTACTGCGGAGGATACAGCCACCTATCTTCAGAACCGTTTTAAAGGGGAGGGGGATGATCTATTTACCCCTTCGCAGCTGCAGATCATCCATCGTCGTGGTTGCGGTATTCCTGCCTGTATCAACTATCATGCAGAGCTGGCGCTTGGCCGGGCGATCTCAGATGAGCGCCTGCGGCTTGAGCATCAACAGATGTTAAAGCGACAGAAGAGAATACCTTATTTCATCGCAGGCGCGGCCGCTGCACTACTGCTGCTGGTGGTGATTATTTTTGCTGTTATCCGTTCGGAGCCGGAGAGCGCGGTTGAGCCATCGAGGGTTGCTTCAACCGCTACGCCGACCAGCAGCTTTGCTCCAGCAACCACAAACGCTGTCGAAGCGAAGAGCGCTGAGGCGAAACCTGTAACAGAAGCCGTGGTGAAAAAAGCGGCGGTGAAAGCGCCGCTGGCCATTGCACAGGCGAAGCCCGCTACAGTTCCGGAATCACCCCGGGTGGAGCCGCAGGCAAAACCGAAGCCGGTTACGAGTCGGCCAAAGCCTGAGCCAGTGAGCAGCGCGGCTGCGGTTAAAAAGGAAGTTACGCCGCAAGCAGGCAATACAAAAACGCCATCACCCGCTGTTGAGACAGGTGACGGTGCGATTCCCGGGGTTGCGTGGTTGAAGGCGCAGCCAGCAGAGAACTTTACCATTCAGCTCGCCGGTTCGCCGGATGAGAAGAATATCATTCGCTACATCACTCGCAGCTCTTTAGAGGGTGAGCTGGCTTATGTGCTGCTTGAACGCAAAAACCGCAGTAGCTGGTATGTGGTGTTGCACGGCAGTTTTGAATCGCGGGCTCAGGCGCAGAAAATGGTGGAATTTTTCCCACCCGAATTAAGAAAACATAAACCGTGGATTCGTAAATTCTCCAGAATACGGAAAGCGCTGGATGAGAACTAGAGGGATTAGCTAGATGCGTTCAAAAAAGGTTTTTTTCAGGAACAGGACGGGCGAGCGGCTAGCGGCACTGCTCGATATGCCGCTTGATAACCGCCCGGTGAGCTATGCGATCATTGCCCACTGTTTTACCTGTACCAAAAACATCAAGGCGATACATTACATCAGCCGAGCCCTGACGCAGCACCACATCGCTGTATTGCGTTTCGATTTTACCGGGCTGGGTGAGAGTGAAGGGGATTTTTCTGAAAGCAATTTCACTTCAAATGTGGACGATCTGCTCTCTGCAGCCCATTACCTTGAAACGGAGCATCAACCGGCAGGAATTCTGATTGGCCATTCACTGGGGGGCACTGCGGCATTGGCAGCCGCGAGCCAGATCTCTTCTGTGAAGGGGGTTGTGACGATCGGATCACCTTACGAGCCGCACCATGTTTTGCATCACTTTAAAAAAGAGCAGGCGCTGATTGAGCAACATGGCGAGGCTGAGGTGGTGATTGGAGGGGAGCGTTATCGAATGAAGCAGCAGTTCCTCGACGATGTGCAGAGGGTGAAGATGCATCACTCAATCAAGCAGCTGGGTTGCGCGCTGCTGGTACTGCACGCCTCGAATGACGAGACGGTGATGATGGATAATGCAGGCAAGATCTTTGAAGCGGCGCAGCACCCAAAGAGTTTTGTTTCGCTTGATGATGCCGGTCATCTGTTAGCGCGACAGCAGGACGCCTGTTACGCCGGAGGGTTGATCGCCTCATGGGCCGAAAAGTATCTCTGCAAGGCGCAGCCGTCAAAGCCGCCATTACCGGCGGAGGATGGGGTTGTAACCGCCAGTATTGGGCGTGAGCATTACTACACCGAGATCGATGCCCATGGCCATCTGCTGCTAGCCGATGAACCGCTTTCATTGGGTGGGGGTGACCTGGGTTCATCGCCGTATGATCTGTTGCTGGCATCACTGGGCGCATGCACCGCAATGACGCTGCGTATGTATGCCGATCGAAAACAGTGGCCACTGGAAGAGGTTAGGGTGCAACTTAAACATCGCAAGGTGCATGGAAAAGAGTGTGCCGAGTGCGAGGAGAAGAGGGTGAAGATTGATCTGATCGATCGTGAAATAGAGCTGCTTGGTGATCTTGGTGGTGAACAGCGTCAACGGCTGCTGGAGATTGCTGACAGGTGTCCGGTTCATCGAACGCTGCACGCTGAAGTTAATGTTAATACACGCCTTGTCTGACCATTTCAGGTCGTTCAGAGTTATGGGTAATTGATGATGCTCTTTTATAAATATCGTGGTCAGGCTTTATAGCTGTCATGAATGGTCAGCGTTCTGAATTTCATTACGATGTGAAGGATAGCTCTACGAATGCGGTGACGGCATTGGCAGAACTCTCTGGATTATCCCGGCAGCGCATTAAAATGGCGATGCAGCGGGGTGCGGTATGGTTAACCAGCCGAGGTTCATGTCGACGCCTGCGTCGTGTAAAAAAGGTGTTACGGGCGGGAGATCAAATAGATTTCTACTACGATGAACGTGTCTTGATGAGTACTCCCATCGCACCGACACTGTTGGCTGATGAGGGGACGTATAGTCTATGGTACAAGCCCTGTGGGCTGTTATCGCAGGGCAGTAAGTGGGGCGACCACTGTACCGTCAGCCGCTGGGCAGAGCAGCACCTTAGCCCGCAGCGCTCGAGTTTTATTATCCATCGACTTGACCGCGCTGCATCCGGCCTGATTCTGGTGGGCCACACAAAGAGGGCGGCGGCTGCACTGTCGAACCTCTTTCAGTCTCGTGCCATTGAAAAGTGCTACCGAGTGGTGGTGCATGGCGAGTTCCCGGAAACAGCAGCGCCCTTTACGCTTTCCAGTCAGATTGATGGTAAGGAGGCAACATCTCATGTTACGCGCATCACTTTTGACCCGCTGCAACAGCGCTCATTGCTATCGGTGAAGATTGAGACGGGACGAAAACACCAGATCAGGCGTCACCTCTCAGAGAGCGGTCACGCCGTTGTGGGGGATCGCCTTTATGGATCGGGCGAAGATAAAGAAGAGCTGCAACTGACCGCCTGTTATCTCGCTTTTAAATGTCCGCTGAGTGGTCAGCAGCGCCGTTACACGCTGGCGGATGAGTTGCTTCCTCTATTGTGAAGCCCTTTGCACGATTGTTCTTTTCTCATCTGGCGGTGTAAAAGCGTGCTCAACCGGCCATTTATAGCGATAAACGCCCTCGCTCTCCGTGCGCTTTTGCCTTGCCAGAGGAGAAAATTCCTGCTCGCGCAAAGGTCTCATTATGAGGCTATCTATAACGTCTGCTTTTTTGCGAGCAGCCAGTAGACAACACCGAGTGAGAGGGTGACGAGTGCAAAGGCGGCGATCATCATCGGCTCAAACTCTTTGGGGTCCATCACCAGGAATTTCCTGGCCAGTGCAATGATGGCGATTAGCACCACAATCTTAACCTGTACTAGTAACCCTTTCCCTTCCAGAATCGCGTCAATCGAATTTCGGAACTCAAGCGCGATCAACAGTGTCAGTAGCATGCCAAAAGTGATCTGAAACATCTTGTAGTCAACACCACCATCAAACTGCGCGATAACCATTTGGTAGATATTTTCGAGCAGGCTTAACAGCGCAACCACAATAATCAGTGCGAGCACCAGGCTAACAATCAGTGTGATCACATACTCAAAGCGTTCGAATAACGTCAGCTCAGGCCACAGCTCTTTGAGCCGTTGCAACCCTTTGCTGTTTGAATGGGCCAGTTTGTTTTTATCCATCGTGGTCTCTCTTGTGCTGTTTGATCTACTATCTATGCAGATAGTACTCGCTTATGATTTTAAGGGCTATATGATTGCCGCTTAACCTGCACCCATAACTCCGTTATGATGCGCTTTTTTACTGTCAACTTTAGGAAGCGTGAATGAGTGATGTAGTAATAGCGCCCTCGGTAAATGTTTTTGATGAGCCGCTGCTGTTGTGTGGTGATAACCCGATGACAGGGTTCTTTCGTGATGGCTGTTGTAACACCTGTGAAGACGATTTTGGCTCACATACGGTCTGCGTACAGATGTCGGTTGAGTTTCTGGAGTATTCTCGATTTAAGGGAAATGACCTCTCTATACCGATGCCCGAATACGGTTTTAGCGGTTTAAAGGCGGGGGATAACTGGTGTCTGTGTGCCTCGCGCTGGTTAGAGGCGTATGAAGATGGTATGGCCCCGAGGGTGTTTCTAACGCGTACCCATAAAAAAGCGCTAGCGCTGATCTCGCTGGAGACATTACGGCAATACGCGGTTGATCTGAACTGACAGTGCTGTACGGTTAGCGGCCAAACTGTTTACTCATATTGTCAAACTCATTAATCATTGAAGTGAGCTCTTTATTGGCGTTAAGTGTTATCTCGGCACCCTGTGCAGCCTCCTGAGTCACCTGGCTGATATTGATAATGTTGCGGTTGATCTCTTCCGCTACGGCGCTCTGTTCTTCGGCCGCACTCGCAATCTGGGTGTTCATATCGGTAATGGTATTGATCGAATCGGTAATGGTGTCAAGCAACTCACCACCACGTGCCGCATTGGTGACGCTGACGTTGGCCTGCTCGCGGCCCGCTTCCATGACACCAACAGCATTCTTGGTGCCCTCCTGAAGCTGGCTAATCATGTTGTGAATCTCTTCGGTCGATTGCTGAGTACGTTGAGCCAGGGTACGAACCTCATCTGCCACAACAGCAAACCCTCTTCCCTGGTCACCTGCACGTGCCGCTTCGATGGCAGCATTCAGCGCGAGCAGGTTAGTCTGCTCTGCAATGTCTTTAATGACCTGCAGGATGGCGCCAATCTGATTGCTCTGTCCTTCGACCCCCTGAATGACCTCGGCCGCACATTCGACTTCACGGGCAAGCGTATTAATTGAATCGATGATCTCACTCATCACCTGGTGCCCATTGTCAGCTTTCGCCTTGGCGTGTTGAGAGGCGTTTGCTGCCTCTTCAGCATTCCGTGCAACCTCATGCACAGTGGCTGCCATCTCATTCATGGCGGTGGCGACCTGGTCTGTCTCCGACTGCTGAGTCTTCACCCCCTGGGCGGCCTGCTCGACGGTGGTCGCAGTCTGAATTGAGAGCTCATTCAGATTGTCTGCGGAGTCTGTAATACGGCCAATCACGGTGCGGAGCCTTGCCTGAAGCATGCGCATCGCGAGTTGTGATGCGCCAGTCTCATCAACCGCACCGCTGTAGACAGCCTGCATCACCGGGTTATTGACAATAGCGTGCGCCGACTCCTGTAGTTTTGCCAGTGGTCGTGTTATGAATCTTGTCAGTAGAAAAGCGGCCCCCAGCGCGGGGAGCGCAGTGGCTGCCAATAAAGCCGGGGAGAGTGCGGCAGTAAAAAATAACACGCCATAAATAGCGGTAAGGATAAGCGCAAAGCCAGCCAGCAGCTGATTAGCCATTGAGAGTAGCGGTGTCAACCTTGGGCTCTTCCCATCGCTGAGTTGTTTGTAGAGCTTTTCTGCTCGCGCAACATCTGCTCGATCAGGTTTGACGCGAACTGACTGGTAACCCACGATCGTCTCACCTTCAAAGATTGGTGTGACATAGGCATCAACCCAGTAATAATCTCCATTTTTACAGCGATTCTTTACAATACCCATCCACGCCTTGCCATCATGCAGCGTCTGCCACAGGTCAGCAAAGGCGGCTGGGGGGACGTCGGGGTGGCGTACCAGGTTGTGGTTTTTACCGATCAGCTCTTCCTTGCTAAAACCGCTTATCTTAATGAAATCTTCATTGGCGTAGGTAAGCGCACCCTTGAGATCGGTTGTAGAGACGATGACGCTGTCGCTACTGTAATCGATTTCATGATCCGTGATGGGTAGATTCATCTTCATGCTACATGTACCTCATTTTTAAAACCTGTTGCCTTTAATGGGTTGAAGGCCTGCTGAAGCCTATCGGCCAGCACCATCTGTTTTTGATGATGCGGGCTCCGTTGCACTTTGCCACTGAGCAGGCGAGTGGCGCTTTCTATGCGATCGACTTTATGGCCTGATCTTCCCCCATCGTTTAACTCTGTCAGCGGTGAAGCAGCACTCATGAGTGAGAGACGGTTTAGCTGCAATGGATGAGCGGTAGTTTCTGATTCTTTTGTGGCCATCTCTTTTTCATCCAACATGCCGTGATCCCTTTTTTGCTGCAATTTGATATCTTCCGCTGATAACACGAGCTAGTGCTCACCTAAAATAGGCATTTGTTTTATAGCATCGGAAGCTGGCGCGATTTCTTCAATATTTTTTATCAATAGATTTAGAGGGTTAATAACGGAGAGCGCATATGGCCATATCCTTTGTATGGGTTAATTAATAGGTGGAGCGCTGTAATCTGAGGCTGTAGCCCTGAAGTTGGGGTTGACGGTTTTTCCTGTGAGATTGAGCGCCTTGTGGATATTCGTCAGATTCATGGCGAAATAACTCCTTCAATAGCTGAAAGGCGAGATCTGTTCCGATAGTCTATTTTGTACGGTAGCTGTGCTGTCTGAGGCCGTTGATAAGCGTATAATAAGCCGCCTGTCACTTGTTGGCCCTTTTAACTAACTAGAAGAAAAACCACGAAATTATGTTGCAGATCTACAACACGCTTAACAATAAAAAAGAGCGCTTTATCCCGATAGAGCCAGGAAAGGTTCGCATGTATGTCTGCGGGATGACCGTCTACGACTACTGTCATGTGGGCCATGCGCGCGTGCTGGTGGTGTTTGATGTGATTGCACGTTACCTGCGTGAAAGCGGCTACGAGCTGACATATGTGCGTAACATCACCGATATTGACGATAAAATCATCGCAAGAGCTCATGAAAATGGTGAGCCGATCGAGCAGCTGACATCACGCTTTATTGCGGCGATGCGCGAAGATGCCGCCGCACTGGGGGTGCTGCCGCCCGATATGGAGCCGTGTGCCACTACCTCGATGGCACAGATCATCCAGATGATTGAGACTTTGGTTGAAAAGGGTTACGCATATGCAGGCGATAACGGGGATGTTTACTATGATGTCAGCCGTTTTGCGTCATACGGCCAGTTATCCGGCAAGCGCACGGAGGAGTTGCGTGCTGGCGAACGGATCGATGTGAATAGCGCAAAAACGGATCCGCTCGACTTTGTTTTATGGAAGTCAGCAAAACCGGACGAGCCGAGCTGGGCATCGCCGTGGGGTAATGGCCGCCCGGGGTGGCATATCGAATGTTCGGCGATGTCGACCGATTGCCTTGGTGACCATTTCGATATCCATGGCGGTGGCCTCGACCTGCAGTTCCCTCATCATGAAAATGAGATCGCGCAGAGTGAGGCGGCGACTGGTTGCCAGTTTGTCAATTACTGGATTCACAACGGTTTTGTGCAGATCAATGAAGAGAAGATGTCCAAATCGCTGGGTAATTTCTTTACGCTGCGTGAAGTGTTGAAAACGTATGCGCCAGAAGTGATTCGGTACTTTATTCTTGCCAGTCATTATCGAAGTCCGTTGAACTATGCCGACCAGAACCTTGATGGTGCAAAGCTGGCGCTGGAACGTTTTTATACTGCGCTACGCGGTATCGATGCTGCGGTAGTGAGTGATGGTGGTGAGTATCAGCAGCGCTTTTGTGCCGCGATGGATGACGATTTCAATACGCCGGAGGCGCTGGCTGTTTTGTTTGAGATAGTGACGGCTCTCAATCGCGCCAGGGCCGATCAGGACGCGCCGCTGGCTTCACAACTGGCAGGCAATCTTCGCTACCTGGCGGGTGTTATCGGCCTGCTGCAGGGGGATGCCGAGGCCTTTTTAAAGGGGAGCGCCGGTGATGACGGGTTGAGTGATGAGCAGATCGAAACATTGATCCAGCAGCGCATCGAGGCCAAGCAGGCGAAGCAGTGGGGCGAGGCAGACCGCATCCGCGATGAACTACAGGCGCAAGGGGTGATCGTCGAAGATGGTGCGGGGGGAAGTCGCTGGCGACGTGTCTGACGCGCTTTCTACTCTCCCCGGGCGACGGCTACGCCACGTCACTGCCGCTCTCTTTTTTAGTGACCGGTTTTAGCTGCGGGGGGAGCTCTTTCTCCTCTCTGCTGCTAACGCTCCGTTTTCGCTTTGCTGGTGGCGTGATCGCGGTGGCAGATGCGATAGCGGGGTAGGTGGCCGTTTTCTCTGTCGGTTTAAGCGCGTTGACGATTCGGTCGAGCAGCGAAAAGAGCAGATCGATACTGTAGCCACCGATAAACCCGAGTGCCGCTTCGGTAATTTTGATATCGGTCTCTGCAATCCCGCCGCTGCTATAGAGCAGCACGATTACCCCGCCGCTCAGCGTGCCCAGCACGAGACGGTTACGGAATTCGGGTAGCCGTCTTGGGTCGAAGGTGCGCTCTCTAAGCTGCGTCTCTGCCTGGCGCAGGAGAAAAACGGAGGCACCAAAGGCGCCATACATAAATGGGGTTAGGGTGGTGAACAGCGCATAGAGGTAATTTCCATTGTTGAACATGGCGGGATTACTGGTGGCCCAGACGGCAGCATTTTGTTCAAACATATATTGGTAGATGTTCATTAACACAATGGCTGCGAGGGCGACAAAGGAGGCAAACCACATGTGACGCACGTGGACGCCTGCATCGGTACCCATATAGTCTTTGCTGATACTGCTCTGCTTACACTCTGTTGCTCGCAGGCTGATGGCCGTTATCGGAGCGAGCTGTCGGCTAAGTAGCATGTAGCAATTTTGCAGATAGAGGATATCCTCATCGCAGAGCGCCTCTTTTTGTACGACCTTTGTCTCCCACATGCGGTATAGCTCATCCATCTGTATATTGTCTGGCAGCACCCCATTTTCTACTGCGTAGACGGCAAGGCGCATAACATTTTTTAAAAAGCCCGTCAGGCTGGTGATATGTTCCTGTTGCGGTGGCAGCGTGTCGCTCTTCATGTGATTCTCCCTGACAATAGAGTGGTGTACCCCTTATTTAAGCTTGAATGTGAAGGTGCGCTGAAAGTCCTTAACTGGAATCAGTTTCATGCCTCGGGTTTCACGAACTCGCCACGCATTGGCGCTGAGGTCAATGGTGCCTGT
>DRLG01000291.1 GCA_011053135.1 Chromatiales bacterium | reverse complement strand
GTGATCGTGATCTCAGGCTCATCATCCGGTTCCGCTGCCAGCGCTAGCTGCTGTGGGCCGCTAACTGCCAGAAACAGGCATAACAGTAGTTGAAACACTCTTTTCATAACACCAGTCATCCCAGGGCTGCTAACACCTTCCACCACTCAAACAGGGCTCACGGCTCCTGCCGGTTGTGGAATAATCTATTTTTGCTGCTTCGTCCATAACGCTTTTTAGCGCTACATCATTATAATGGTGGCCAATCACCCCATATTAGCAGATCATCCCAGCCCATTAACTAACTATTATTCACCCAACTTCAACTCAAATTCTTACAGAAAAATCGATGACTAAAAATAGCGCGGATAAACTACTGATCCTGATAGACGGCTCCTCTTATCTTTACCGCGCTTTCCATGCGATGCCGCCGTTAACCAACTCACAGGGGCAGGCAACCGGCGCGATCTACGGCGTGGTCAACATGCTGCGCACCTTAATCAAAGAGTACCGGCCAGACTATATCGCGGTTGTTTTTGATGCCAAAGGCAAAACCTTTCGTGACGAGCTGTTTGAGCAGTATAAGGCCAACCGCCCGCCGATGCCTGATGAGCTGCGTTCACAGATTGAACCGCTACACACCATCGTACGCGCGATGGGGCTACCATGCCTGGTCGAAGAGGGGGTCGAGGCAGATGATGTGATCGGCACTTTGGCACAGCAGGCTGCCGCCAGCGGTATCCATACCGTAATCTCCACGGGCGATAAAGATATGGCTCAGCTGGTCAATGATCACATCACACTAATCAACACCATGAATAATAAAACCCTCGACCGCGCGGGGGTCATCGAGAAATTTGGCCTGCCGCCAGAACAGATCATCGACTACCTTGCGCTGATTGGTGACACCTCCGACAACATTCCCGGCATCCCCGGTGTCGGCCCCAAAACGGCCCTCAAATGGTTTACGCAATATGGCTCACTCGATGAGATCATCAATCAGGCCGACTCAATCAAGGGCAAGATTGGTGAGAAGTTCCGTGCCAACATGGCGCAGCTGCCGCTCTCACGCCAGCTCACCACCATCAAGCTGGATGTGCCACTAACGGTGACCCCCGAGACACTGCAGCCACAACCCGCCGATAATGAAGCGCTGCGTGAGCTGTTCCAGCAACTGGAGTTTAAGCGCTGGCTCGATGAACTTCAGCGAGAGGGAACGGCAGCTCAGGCGACAGCAACATCTCCGGAAAGCACACACAACAGTGAAACCTCAAACCAGCATGCGGCTGAAAGCCACTATGAAACCATTCTCGATCAGCCCTCACTTGAAAAATGGCTTAAACGCCTGAACGCTGCCGAGCTGTTCGCCGTTGATACCGAGACCACCAGCCTCGACTATATTGAGGCGGAGATCGTCGGCCTCTCCTTTGCCATTGAGCCGGGTGAAGCCGCCTACCTGCCACTCGCCCACGACTATGATGGCGCCCCCGCACAACTCGACCGAACCGCCGCACTCGAACAGCTACGGCCACTGCTTGAAGATGCCACGAAGCAGAAGGTTGGCCAGAACCTCAAATATGACTCGAATGTGCTGCTCAACCACGACATTCAGCTGCGTGGTATCGCTTTCGATACGATGCTTGAGTCGTATCTCCTCAACAGCACCGCATCACGCCACGATATGGATTCGCTGGCACTCAAGTACCTCGGGAGAACCACCATCCACTATGAAGATGTCGCCGGCAAAGGGGCCAAACAGATCCCCTTTAACCAGGTCGTCATTGAGGTTGCTGCCCCCTATGCCGCTGAAGATGCAGAGATCACCCTGCAACTCCATCAAAAACTGTGGCCTCAGCTCGAAAGTAACGAGAGGCTGTGCAAACTATTTAATGAGATAGAGCTGCCACTGCTGCCCATCCTTGCCAGCATGGAACGCCACGGTGTACTGGTCGATGCCGCGATGCTACAACAGCAGAGCGAAGAGTTGAGTGAGCGAATAGCGCAGATCGAGCAGGAGGCCTTTCGCGTCGCCGGCCAGCCATTCAACCTCAGCTCGCCGAAACAGATTCAGGAGATCCTGTTTGAAAAGCAGCAGCTTCCGATCATTAAAAAGACACCCAAAGGTCAACCATCGACGGCTGAAGAGGTGCTGCAGGAGCTGGCGCTCGACTATCCGCTGCCGAAGTTGATCCTCGAACATCGCGGCATAAGCAAGCTCAGATCGACCTATACCGATAAATTACCGAAGCAGATCCACCCAAAGACCGGGCGTGTTCACACCTCCTACCATCAGGCGGTCACCGCCACCGGACGGCTCTCGTCGAGCAACCCCAACCTGCAAAATATCCCGATCCGCAGCAGAGAGGGTCGCCGCATCCGCCAGGCCTTTATCGCACCGCAGGGTAAAGTGATCGTCGCGGCCGACTACTCTCAGATTGAGCTGCGCATCATGGCGCATCTGTCGGGTGATGCCGGGCTGCTCGCCGCCTTTCAGCGCGGCGACGATATCCACAGCGCGACCGCCGCTGAGATCTTTAACACGATGCCGATCACTGTAACGAGCGAACAGCGTCGCCGCGCCAAGGCGATCAACTTCGGCCTGATCTACGGCATGTCTGCCTTTGGTCTCGCCAAACAGCTCGATGTTGGGCGCAAAGAGGCGCAGGAATATATCGACCTCTATTTTGAGCGCTACCC
>DRLG01000290.1 GCA_011053135.1 Chromatiales bacterium | reverse complement strand
GCGCACTATGTTAAGTCATCTCCATATCCGCAATTTTGCCATTGTCGATCAACTCAACCTCGATTTTAATTCCGGCCTTTCTGTGCTCACTGGTGAAACCGGCACCGGCAAGTCGATCCTGATCGATGCGCTGGGACTGGTGCTTGGTGACCGCGCCGATAGTGACATGGTGCGCCACGGCAGTACGCGTGCTGAGATCTGCGCCACCTTTGAGCTCGGCGATGCCGCACAGGCGGCTACCTGGCTGCAGACCCACGAGCTGGATGATGAGCACAACCACGGCGAATGCCAGCTGCGCCGCACCATTACCAGAGAGGGGCGGTCAAAGGCCTATATCAATGGTCGCCCCACCACGCTGCAGATGCTGCGCGAGCTCGGCGAGCAGCTGGTCGATATTCACGGCCAGCACGAACATCAGTCGCTGGTAAAGCGTGATGAACAGCGCCGCCTGCTCGACCATTTCGCCGACCATAAGGCACTGGTCAGCGAAGTGGCTGCCACTTTTCGGCAGTGGCAGAAGCTCAGCCGTGAATTTTCCACCCTCAATGAGGCGGCTCGTTCGCGTGACCAGCAGATGGCGCTGCTCCGCCATCAGACCGAGGAGCTACAGGCGCTCAACCTGACCACCAGCGGCTTACAGAAACTGGAAGATGAGCATAAACGCCTCGCCAACGCAGAGCAGCTGATCAACACCTACCAGGAGGCCCTGACTACATTAGATGCTGATGACCATGCCATTGCACCTAAGCTCCACCACATCACCGTGCAGCTACAGCCACTGGTCGAGAGTGACCAGCAGCTCGCCACTGTGGTGGAGATGATTAATGACGCCACCATCCAGATTAGTGAAGCGACCGATGAGCTGCGGCGGCAGCTCGATTCACTCGAGCTCGACCCGCAACGGCTCAATGAAGTTGATCAACAACTCAGTGATATCCATGATGCAGCGCGCAGACATCGCGTGCGTCCAGATGAACTACCCGACCACTATCAATCACTGTGCGATGAGCTCGCCTCGCTCGACAACGCCGACGCGACAATCGAACAGCTCGAGAAAGCGATCGAAATAATAACCGCGCAGTACCAGAAGCTCGCCACTCAACTGCGCAGCAGACGTCGCGCCGCTGCCAGAAAATTGAACCAGCGGGTCAGTGACAATATGCAACAGCTCGGTATGCCGGGTGGTGAATTCGAGGTCAGCATCACACCGCATGAGGGTGACAAATTTACCGTACACGGAACAGAGAAGATCGAATTCAGGGTCAAAACCAATCCTAATCAAAGCGCTAAATTGCTCGGCAAGATCGCCTCCGGCGGTGAGCTATCGCGCATCAGCCTCGCCATTCAGGAGATCACATCACAGCAGGGGGGCACCCCTACCCTCATATTTGATGAGGTCGATGTCGGCATTGGTGGTCGTGTCGCCGAAATCGTGGGCCAGAAACTGCGTGACCTGGGCCGGTCACACCAGGTGTTATGCGTTACCCACCTGCCCCAGGTAGCGGCCCAGGGCCATCACCACCTGGAAGTTAAAAAAGATCTCTCCGACCAGCATGTCGAGACACAGGTGCGAGCGCTGAATAAGGATGAGCGCAACGAAGAGATCGCCCGGATGCTCGGCGGGATCGACATCACAGCACAGACCCGCGCCCATGCTCATGAAATGATCAACAAAGCGCAACAACGGCCGTAATAGAGAAAAACCGGGCAACTTTCATTCAACACCAAGGGAGAGAAGAGTAATGGACACCGAACAGCGCCGCTTTCCACGCACCCCCATCAACGAAGAGACCATCTATTTTTCACATCCTGATAAAGAGAATAAAAGCGAGCGCACCTACTCCCCTGCCGTCATTACCGACATCAGCAGAGGTGGGGTTGGGATGCAGGTTGGCATTCCACACGAGATCGATGATGAGCTCTGGCTGGAAGGGCTGGAAGGCTTTACTGTCGCACAGCCAGCCCGTGTTAAATGGGTTAAAGAGCACAACGATAGTGATGACACCTTCTCAATTGGTGTCGAATTCGGAAGCGTATAATTCAAGTGCGCTTTAGCGGTGAGCACTCATCAGCAGCAAACTAAGATTTTTATATGGGATTTCCATCAACAATCCCGATCCCAGTTAAAACAAGCGATACTCAGCATCGGTAAAATCATGATATTATAGGACAAATATAAACAATAACGTGCCCTTCAGCCAAGTGACTAATACCCCATGCTGCTAGAAAATTTTTATAGTGAAGCCTCCAACAAGATTCACTTCACTCGTAAACAGGCCAGTGATTTCGCTAAACAGATCGCCGGTGATTTCAATCCGATTCATGATGAAGCGTCCAAACGCTTTTGCGTCCCAGGCGACCTGCTGTTTGCGCTGCTGCTCGATAAATATGGTGTCAGTCAGAAGATGCGTGTCACCTTTTCCGGCATGGTTTCGGATGGCGTAGCACTCCACTTTAACGATTCGACTGGCGACAATATCGCCATTGTTGATGACAAAGATAAAGAGTATCTCCGCCTGACTCGTAGCGGCCAAACCGTGAATAATGCGACGTTAATCGACAATCTCACTCGCCGCTATGTCGAGTTCTCAGGGCAGACATTCCCCCACATCCTGGTACCCCTGATGAAAGCTCACCAGGTGATGATCAACCCCGTTCGTCCGCTGGTCATCTATGAAAGCATGGTGATCGATATTGATGATCTCAATATTGAAGAACCGCAGCTTGAACTCAGTAACTCGTCACTGGTTGCAGAGGGGAAGCGCGGTACTGTCTGCCTGAAGTTCAACCTGCTGTCGAACGGCAAGGTGATCGGTAAAGGGGAGAAAAATATGGTGCTGAGCGGGCTGCGTGCATACGATGAAGAGCAGATACAGCAACTCGTCAACGGCTATGATGCACAAAAATCTGCGGCAACGGCTTAGGGCCTGTTAACAGAAATAACAGCGCCGCTGAAGGCACCTTCGGGTTGCGTTATGATGAGCAGCTAAGCTGTATTCTCTGCGCCCATTCGGGAGATGGCCTTGCATACGCATCCATCCCCGCCTGTTCACTAAACGGATCGTGTAGCAGCGGCAGCAGGCGATCAATTTCACTATAGTCACCCTCCTCTTCTGCCTTTCGAATGGCAGACTCCGCCATCGCATTACGTAGAATATATTTTGGATTAACTCCATTCATCGCATCTCGACGCGCCTCATCGCTACGCCCTTCACGTGCTAGCCGTTGGCGATATTCATAGATCCAGAGATCAAAGCTCTGTAAATCAGCAAACGCCTCTCGCTGCGGATGATGGGCTAACTGAGATAACGGAATCGCCCCCAGTTCCCGTAGAAAGGTGGTGTAGTCAACCTGCCCTTCCATGAGCTGTAACAACCCCTGCCAAAGCTCAAGATCCCCTGCCTCGTCCGTTACCAGCCCCAGTTTGGCGCGCGCAATGGCGAGGTAGGCGGCATTAAAACGCGGCCAGTAATTGGCCAGTACCTCACGTAACTGGGCAATGGCAACCGCTTTATCATCATCGACTAAAGGCAGCAGTGCAGTTGCCAGACAGAGTAGATTGAAATGCGCCATTTCAGGCTGCCGACCGAAGGCATAGCGCCCCTGATAATCGGAATGGTTACAGATGTAATCCTTTTCAAAGGTCTCGATAAAGGCAAAAGGGCCGTAATCAAGCGTTAGCCCAAGGATCGACATATTGTCACTATTCATCACCCCATGACAGAAACCGACCCCCTGCCACTGCGCGATCAGTCTGGCCGTACTGCTAACCACCTCATCAAACATTGCGAGGAAGGGGCTGCTCTCATCGCGCAGATGGAGAAACTCCTCTTCCAGCAGATACTCCCCCAGCTGGCGCAGGTGGTCATATTCATCCCGGTGATAAAAATATTCGAAACTGCCAAAACGGACATGACTCGGCGACATCCTGACCAGCATCGCCCCCGGCTCGACCCGTTCACGCACGACTCGCTCGCGGCTCGCAATCAAACAGAGCGCTCGTGTGGTGGGAATGCCAAGACCGAACATCGCCTCACTACAGAGGTATTCACGTATCGATGAGCGCAGCACTGCACGCCCATCTGAGCCACGCGAAAAACGCGTTGGGCCGCTCCCTTTCAGGTGTAGATCCCACAGGCGCTGCTGCTTGTCTCGCACCTGCCCCAGCAGCACCGCGCGGCCATCGCCTAGTTGTGGCACATAATGGCCAAACTGATGCCCCGCATAGACCATCGCCAACGGCGCTGCACCAGCCATTTCACGCGCGCCGGTAAAATAGTCGATAAAACCGTGCTGAGCGCTATCTGCAACCGTCACCCCCAGCTGACGACCCAGCCGACCATTGAAGCTCGCCAGATGGGCCCCTTTCAGCGGCCTAGGTGAGGTGGTGTGAAAAAATGCGGCCGGCAGCTTTGCGTAACGATTATCGAAAGCCAGGGATTCCAGCGACATGATGCGGCTGTGATCTGATTTTAGAATTGTACTCATAACATTAGGTTGTCCCAACCGTAGCTGAGCTCACCTTACCACCTCGCAATAGCTGACTATTTCACTCGGGAATAATTTCGCAGCATTCTACTCGGACTTTAAGGGTAAGCACAAGCACAATATAACGAGCCGACTAACTCGACGAATAACCAGGCAGACTATTCCCTACAAAATGGACTGTTATTGGCACTATAAAGAAAAAGCTGCATTTTCCGTTAATTAACAGGTCAGGATTCATTGAGCAGACCCCTCCTCTCGCTCAGTCAGGCGCTGAACGACCCAGAGATAACCAGACAAGGAGCAGTGATATGAGCGAAAAAGTAGATATTGAAAAGATCGGCACCTCAACACTTGGCAATGAATTAAGCATGAAAGAGTGTGAAGTGGTCGCCTCTATTATGGAGGTTCGCACCCTTCGGGATGGAGAGCACCTGATCAATGAACGTGGACACGAGCACACACTTTTTCTACTGGTAGAGGGCAAGCTTGATGTGATCAGCTCATCGGCCCACAAAACTGAACCCGTTTATGCGATGGCACCGGGCGAGGTTGCCGGAACAAGAGCCTTTATTGAACAGACACCGCGCCGGGCTACGCTCCGCGCTGTGGGCAACACGACCATCTATACACTTGAACCTGCACCATTTGAGGCGCTGTTAAAGAGCCGCCCCGATATCGTTTACAAGGTGATGCGTGCACTGTTCCGTATCACGCACGAAAATTTACGCCGCATGAACCGTGAAACGGAGCAGCTCACCAACTACATTAACAAATCCAATGGGCGCTACTAAACTCATCAACACCGATCGAAGTCGTACTGACTACCCCTTTTCACCACCCATGCAGGGGGGCGATAATGGTGCTGCGCCCTCTTTTTCACGCCACTCTGCAGGCGTATAAAGGTGCATAGCCAGCGCATGCACGCCTGACTTCAGCTCCTCTGCCAACAGCTGATAGAGCCGTTGATGACGCTTCACCAGGCTCTCCCCTTCAAAGGCATCTGTGACCATCGTGACCTTAAAGTGAGACTCCGATCCAGCCGGAACGTTGTGGTTACCGCTCTCATTAACAACCTCAAGATGTGCCGGTGTTAACGCACTGCTGAGCTTGTTTATGATCTGATTTTGTAGCTGCATTCTTAAAGTGTCCCTGATACTTTATCCCGTCTTTTGCATTTTGCCGCCTCGTCCGGGGCGAAAATAGTGCCGATTATCGTAATAGCTTTCGTTACCATTGTCTGCATCCCAGCCCGGCATGCCCAGCACAGGAAATGGTGAGAGGTCTTTCGGTACACTCAACTGCTTACGATCTGAGAGCGCTGCGAGCAGCGCATCATCGACCCACGCCAGCTGTTGACTGTTGCTTAGCTGAAAAAAATCATCACCACAGTGAAGTAAAATTGTATTTGCGGTCATACCGATATAAGGCGCTAACCCTTTTTCATACATGGCGTGACCAAAGACCATGCAGGTTAGCTTCTCCTGTAGCGTCTCTCGCTGCTGCCAGAATAGTGGTTTCCACTGAAAGTCACGCACCATCTGTAACAGTTTCTTATCCGATGAGATGATCAGTGCTCCCCCTTCATCAAATAGCGAGAGCATATTTTCCAGCGCTGAACGCCGCCCCAGTTCAACACCCGACTCGATTCTCGCCTGCGCCAGCGGAATATGAGTCTCATTGATCATCGCTTTGGTGCGAGGAAACATGATCCAGGTGAGCAGCTGAAAAAAATCGTGCCAGTTCTCGGTACGGGTCTGGATCTCACCACTCAGATAGATACGTGGTGCATAGTGCTGTTCGAAGCGGCCCGGCTTGTCGGCCTGCGGTACGATGCGTAGCGGAAGCCCGTTACGCGTCATCACCGGCGACTCCTGCTGCGCCAGTAGTGACTGGTAATCACCCAGCGTCGGCCATTCGCTAACAAAAGTGCGGTACCAGGGTCTGAACCCATCCAGTGTGCGAAACATCGGTGAGCGCGTTGAAAACAGCGGGTCCCATTGGGATGAAACGTCTAAACGAGCCACAACAAAACGCCTAACAATAACGCATTCAGTGCTGTCGATTGCGCCAGAAGTTGTGAAGCCCGACAACGGAGCCCGGTAACATCTCAATCCAGGCATCATACTCTTCGTCATCCATCTCAGTCACCTCTTCATCGTCATGCAGCAGTGCCAATTTTGCGATCGGAGCCAACAGTGTCTGCTCCGCTTTCGGTAGCTGCTCCCAGTGGCTGGTCTGACTCGCGACAGCCAGCATAAAGCCGAAACACCACCCTTCGTATGACTCCACCACCTCATCGCCATCAATCTCTTCCAGCACCATCGGTTCAAAAACAGCATCGCTCGTAAGCGCCATGGCGATCTCCTGCTGCATGCGAATAAGATAGCCGCGCATGCGCGCTTCACTCTCGGCATCCGCAAATTGTGGCCTACCCCATACAGCCTCAAGCCACTCATCACTCGTCGTCATCTCTGGGCCTACCGTCAGTGCCGTTAAATAGCCATGCGCCTCATCAACCGTGAGGCAACCCTCCTCCCCCTCAGCCGCAGCCAGCAGAAAGCTGTCCAGCTCTGATAACTCATCATCGGTCAATTGTGCTTCGGTCTGGGATGGCATTAATATAAAATCCTGTGAATGGACACTGCTCATCAAACAGTAGATTGATGAGAAAGTAAGAGGGGCATAAAAGCAGCTGCTTCTGGGCCTCCCAGCAATGGGATGATCTTAGTCGATCTACCGCCAACATCAAAGCAAACAGTGACATAAAAGATGAAAATAGCGCGTGAAATACCCTCGCTCATGTCAGACCCTGAGATCATGCAGAAACTGATCACCACCCGTATGCCTTTTGGTCGATACAGCGGCCGGCTGTTGATTGATCTACCTGAGCCCTATGTGGTGTGGTTTGCCAGAAAAGGTTTCCCGACGGGTGAGCTTGGCGAACTGCTCAGCATCGTTCATGAGGTGAAGGTCAATGGCCTTGAACCACTCTTCGCACCGCTCAGAGGCGGCGCTGGTTAATGGCCTATTGCTGTTCGTAGAGCGCTCGAATCCCCTCAAGACGGCGACGATTGGCGCCAAAGTCGTAATACCCACTTCGAGATGCCGAGCGCATCTGAATCAGTTCGTTCTCATCATCAAAAAAGAAGGTCACATCATCGACAAAGCGCAGCACCGCACTCGTCACTGCAACCCGTAAATAGCGCGGGGTATCCTCCAGGATCTCTGCATTATCGAGCTGAGAAAGTGCTGAGAGCAGCCGCAGGCGTGCAGTGGCGCGGTCACCACCATAGCGCATCGGAGCGATGCGCTGCTCATCCTTCGTTGCCAGCGACGAAACACAGTTGGGGCTATCAGGACAAGGTTTAAGTCTATCTTCTGCCATACCCTTCGTAGCGGCACATAATAATAAAAATATCAGGCAGTAGCGCGATAAAGATAGAATCATTCGCGCCATGGCATTATCGGGATTGTAGAAATACTATTTTTTGGTGAGCCGTCAACCAGCTTATCGCTATAGCTAAGATAGATAAG